>JANMNK010000138.1:0-29479 GCA_031373875.1 Pirellulaceae bacterium
TGGCCCCGCTAAGATCGGCCCCGCAAAGATTGGCCCTGCAAAGATTGGTCTCGCTAAGATTGGCCCCACTAAGATCGGCTTCGCTAAGATTGGCGCCGCTAAGATTGGCCCCGCCAAGATTGGCCGCGATAAGATCGGCCTCTCTAAGACTGACTCTGCTTAGATTGGCCCCGCTAAGATTGGCCTCTCTAAGACTCACTCTGCTAAGATTGGCCTCGCTAAGATGAGCCCCGCTAAGATCGGCCCCGCTAAGATTGGCCGCGATAAGATCGGCCTCGCTTAGATTGGCCCCGCTAAGATCGGCCCCGCAAAGATTGGCCCTGCAAAGATTGGTCTCGCTAAGATTGGCCCCACTAAGATCGGCCCCGCTAAGATTGGCCCCGATAAGATAGACGCTGCTTAAATCGGCCCCGCTAAGATTGGCCTCGCGAAAATTGGTAACGAAAAGATCGGCGCTGCTTAGGTTGGCCCCGCTAAGATTGGCTTCGCGAAGATTGGCCCCGCGAAGATTGGCCCTGCGAAGATTGGCCCCGCTAAGATCGGCCCCGCTAAGATTGGCCCCGATAAGATAGGCTCTGCTAAGATCTAATTTTTCTAGTTTGTTAGCCAATCTCCACGATTCAAGTGCGTTCGCCCCCTCAAGGACAAGTTTGACATGTTTATGGTTAGCCATAAGTACAAGCTCGCGAAATAAAAGATTATTTAGTCTTTCGAAACTCCCAAGGTGGTATCGCTTTCGGATCGCTCCACAATCCAAGTCTTGAAGCTCTCGCTCCACCCTCTGCAAGTTCTAATCGGTGATCGGTCTTTGCGTCTTGGACGTACCACCACGCAAACCCGCTGCGAACCATTGCTTCCGCAACATCTTGACCGCCGACAAATACACGTCCTATCGTTCGCCCGTATTGGTCTTCGCCTTTGTCGATGACTTCCACTGTCTTTGAAAAAACGAGTTCGGCCAAATGCTCTTTTGCTTTTGTGCCGTAGGCCTGCTTGCTCTCGGGCGCGTCGATGCCATCCAAACGCACTTTGACTTGATCGGTGCCAACTAAGACGCTGATTATATCGCCATCAGTTACGCCAACAACTCTGCCAGTGAATCGCTTTTCAACAGACTGCGATAGTGGAACAGGTGAAGCAATTGGAGATGGTTCTGTTTTTGGTTTCGCTGAATCACAACCTACAACGAAAACGAGAACCGATAGCAAGAGTGATCGCATGTCGAGCCCTTCGAGGATTGCGTTTAACGCTTCACATTTTCGCATGACTCAATCATCGTGCCTAGCTGACCTCACTTATAAATCGCAATCCTACGCGGTCAAATAAACTAAGTGTGTCTGATGATGTAATTGTTCCCGTTGAGGTCGCTGCAGTAAACGCGAAAAAGGGACCCGCAAGCCCGCGCCACACTTACTTACCGCACCGAAAATCAAACGGCGTGCACAAAAAAACCGTCCGATGGCTGGGCGAAGCCCTGCCCACCCCGCCTATCAGGAAGGACCCGCCGACATTGGCAGCGCGTTTGGCATGCTTTCGAGTTCCCGAATCAGCATTTCAAACCGCCGTCGAACCATCGAAATAAGTTCGTCGTGATCGCTCGGGATTGCGTCTGATAGAACCACCCGTAGAACCACCGAACCATTTTGTTCGTTTTTCCCAATGTATTCCGCGTTGTGCTGCTCCCTCATCGCCCATTGTTATGGCAAAGCCAGCCGAATAAATGATTTTGGAATACAGAAACGAAGCCCAGGGCATCTTGGACTTTTTTCGTTTCGTCGTTTTAGTCATGGCTTTAAGCCGTTTTCAATCGTACGCAATGAACAGCACAGGCACGCAGTCGATATTCATCAAAGCCCATCTTCCAATTGGTCCGTCCCAGATTTCTTGCGAAGCAACGAGAAGCTGTCCACTCCAATGTTTGGCGGGGAGTGCGAGACGATCGAAAGTAGCAGGCACATTCCATGTGCCGTTGCCTGCCGAGTAAAGCCGTTTCGGTCGCTGAAATTTTTTTGGCGGAAGACACATGGAGTGTAACTGCTACGGTCCATGACGGCTCGCTGCTGTTGACGGGCTGATACGAGCCGGTCTTGCTACGGTCGATGCACGTCGTGTTGGAGTTACGACTATCCCGCGAAGTCTTTTTTCCAACATCGCAAAAGCCTAATTTAAAACGCCATTTAGTCGCTCATCAAATGGTCTTCAAAGTAACTTAGGAAAGGCCGAACTCAAATCGGAGTACGCGGGCAAGATAAATTTCTACAGTTCGCTAATCGAAAACTAGTTGCGTCATGAACTTGACCAACTCACAATAGGCATCAAGTTGAATCAAACCAATTCTCGAATCATGGCCGAATAGTTTTTGCGATGCATCGCCAAGCCGGTCCCAGAGTCGCAGGCGATGAAGTGTCCCTCGCGTTTTACATTCAACTCGCATCTCGTCTGACAAGCTTCGAAGACATCTAATCCGAATTATCGATCGAACTCGCTATAGGGGCGAATAACCAATTATCTTACCGAGATATTCGAATTACGAAAACAGAGGCACGGAGAGGCAAAAAGTAGCAGGCACTTTCCAAGTGCCGTCCGCTGAACCATTCAACCAAGCAATGTTCAACAAAGCAATGTTGTTTTGGAATTCTGGCTGCGGCACCTGGAGTCTGTCTGCTACTTTGGGGAAAACGAATAAAACTGCGGACGGCACATGGAATGTGCCTGCTACTTTGGGGAGGGCCGAAGATGTTTGAGCTATTCGATCCGAAGGCAGACTTTCGAATTGGAATAGGAGCCAATCTGCCACATTGGTATCAACCTGGGGTATCCTACTTCGTCACGTTTCGCACCGAAGATTCAATTCCGGCAGACGTTAGTCGCAGTTGGCACGCTCGCCGCGCGGCTTGGCTTTTGAAACATGGGATATCGATGAGCGAGCCAAACTGGAAGGATCGTCTCAACGAGCTTGAGGAGCACCATCGCAAAGAATTTCATGAAACATTTTCCCGTCAATATTTGGAATCGCTTGACAAGGGATTTGGCAAATGCGTTTTGCGCCGAGCGGAATTGCGCCAGATCGTTGCGGATAGTTTGCTTCATTTTGATAGGGAGCGATATCACATGGGCGATTTTATATTAATGCCAAACCATGTTCACTTGATAGTTTGCTTGTTGGGAGATACCGAGATTGAAGCGATTTGTACTTCGTGGAAACGATTCACAGCCAAGCACATCAACCATATGTTAGGAACGAAGGGACGATTCTGGCAGGAAGAGAGTTTTGATCATCTGATACGTTCGTCGGATCAATTCGAAGCGATAAGAAGATACATCGCGAACAATCCCAAAAGCCTCAGTGCAGACGAGTATCGACTATACCAACCCAAAGTAGCAGGCACTTTCCAAGTGCCGTAGCCGGCATCGTTCATCGATTTCATGTTTTGAATCAGTTGAGCGGACGGCACATGGAATATGCCGGCTACTTTGGGAATGACGAATGAGCCTGCGGACGGCACATGGAATGTAACTGCTACTCTTGGGGTGATGAATCAGCCTGCGGACGGCACATGGAATGTGCCTGCTACTTTGGGAGTGACCGGATGGAATGCGGGATTTTATAATAGCGATGATTCGATAACGGGCGAGCATATTGACGCGACGGGTGGCTGTTGGCACGCATGATTTTCGGCTACGGGAGTTTCGACTTCGGAAATATGCGAAACCAATGGAAATACGATTTTGAATCGCGTCTGTTTTATCTGGTGAATCCTGCGACAATGGCCAAGCTGGTGCTTTATTCGGCTTTGGTTTGTTTTTGGGTTAAGGGACGCGATGGGAAGGGTTTCTATACAGACTCGTCGGACCATTGCGTTTGTGCTTGGCCCGATCATGTTTTGGCTTTCGATTGCGTTCTTGGCAACGTTGGGGTGGTTGATTGTTTTGTGGGTGGATGTGCCACGCGTTTCGTTTGCGGCGCTCGAGGGGTCGCCCGAGTTTAGCAAGTTCCAAGACGAAAGTTACTTTGACTTGCCGATGACGGAGTGGGATCGCACAGCCCAGTCGCTTGGCCGGCAAATTGTAATTGGGCTGCTGCTGCTATGGCCTGCGTTCATTATCGAATCGCTGGCAACGATTTGGATGAGTTGGCATCAGCCGCTGCCGAAGTTTTGGAAACTGTATCGCGTGATGATTTGTCTTGTGCCTCCTCTTCGTTTATGCCCTGCGCATCCGGATATGAATTGTCGATTATGGCTTCCGCAACTGGGCTGGCAGCGTCGGGGTGAAAAACTGCGGAAGTTGGTCGAATGGCAATTTAGCTTACCTATGATTATCGCAGCTCTCCTGATCCTGCCCGTGCTGGTAATTGAGTGGACGATGACCAAACAGATAGCGGCCAACGATTGGCTGCGATTCGCACTGCATTTGGGAACGGGAGCGATTTGGTTTGCCTTTGCGACGGAATTTATCGCGATGATTTCCATCACCGATCGCAAACTAACTTATCTCAAGAAGCACTGGATCGACTTGGTGATCATTGTGCTACCATTGGTTTCTTTCTTGCGCACGTTGCGGTTCCTGCGTGTTACTAAAATCGCTAAGCTTGCGAACCTGGAACGAATGACCAAGATGATTCGTGTCTATCGCATGCGTGGATTGTCGATGCGTATGTTTCGGGCGGCAACCGTGCTAGAGATTCTGCAGCGATTCGCCAAGCACAACCCAGAAAAGCAAAAGGAGTTGATCACACTTGAAATACGTACTAAAGAGGGCGAAATTAAGGAATTAAAGCGTCGGTTGCAGGAAGTCGAACGTGAGATTGCCAAGGCGAATGCAGATAACCAAGCAAGCCAATCGAACACCTGAAACTGCGTGGATTGGAGACCGCAAGTTACATGCTTCGAAAAGCAAGGTAACCGAGGATTGCGCCGACGAGCAGTGCTGGTGGGACGACGATGGCAATCGTCAACGCAATTAGATAACGATCGTTTTTCTGACGAGACGTCGAAACGTAATCGGAAACTGGTGGCGGCAAGACGGATTGAGACGAAGTGGATCGGGTTGCATCGAACATAGGAGTTCTCAGCGAGTCGCTATTGTTGGACGAAGTGGACTCGGTGCCCCATCCGACTTGGCTGGTGTCTTGCGAGTAAGCCTCAATTGGTTCAATCGGTAGCAGTCCATCGGCGTCGACGACAGGAGGCGGAGGTGCCGTCCAAGGGCTTCGCGTCATACGCTGGTTGGTCAGTTGGCCTGCATCGCCCGCCCATACTTCTAAACGCGCTGCAACTTCGGCCGCCGATTGTGTTCGCGCCGACGGGTCTTTTTCCATCATGTCGGCAATGATGTCGACGAACTCTTCGCTAATGTTGGGAACAAATCTTCGCGGGTGCCACGGTGTCTCAGACAGGTGACGTTTGACTTTGGATGGCGTGTCGCCACCGGGAAAAGGAACTTTTCCGCAGACTGCGTAATAAAGGGTACAGCCCAACGAATAAATGTCGCTCACCGGTTCGACTTGGAGAGGCGTTTTGATTTGTTCTGGGGAAAGGTAATCTGCGGTCCCAACAATTTTTCCGGCGCGGGGATCGTCGAGCAAGTCCGATGCGAATCCGGCCAAGCCGACGTCGGAAACTTTGGCGATACCTTCGGGAGTCACCAAAACGTTTCCCGGTTTGACGTCGCGGTGAATCAAGCCTTGTTGGTGAGCATATTCGAGTCCCAAGGCCGCTTGCATGATAATGGCGGCAGCTTGCTCGAGCGGCAGAGGCCCTCGCGCACGAATCAATCGACGCAAGTCCATGCCGGGAACATATTCGGTCACCAGATAATGAACATTGCGATCTTGGCCCGCATCATACGCCCGG
Source organism: Pirellulaceae bacterium (assembly GCA_031373875.1). GTDB lineage: Bacteria > Planctomycetota > Planctomycetia > Pirellulales > Pirellulaceae > JANMGV01. The sequence continues at coordinate 5,856 of JANMNK010000138.1, forward strand.
ACTAAATGCGCGCAGTCGAGTTTGGCTTGCATCCTGATCTCACGAGCAAAGCTAATTCGTGCTTCTTCGTTAGCTTTGGTAAGAGGTAAGACTTTTACCGCGCATTCGCGGCCCATGACTTGGTGGACTGCTTTAAAGACCTGCCCCATTCCACCTTGGCCGATGAAATCGGTGATGACGTACGGACCAAGTTTTAATTTCGTGCGACCCGTGCATAACTGGTCGGCTTGATAAGGGGTGATCGTGTTCTGTTCGATGCAAATATTGGCCAGCAGTCGGTCATCGATTGGATCTGTTGGCGGTTTGCCAGAGGCGGTCAAGCGATGGCGGGCTATCCGAAGCGCATAATCCAACTGCGCTGGCGTGATGAGCCCGCTGAGAAGTGCTGAATTACGAAAAACGGATTCCGTTACAGGCATTGGCGTTTGCGAAGGGGCAAAAAAGAAGGATGAAGACTCTATCAATTCATCTTACATTATGTGGAGCAAAATAAGATAGGTTCCGATGTCGACTATTCGAGAAATGAATTGCCCCCTAAACTGACGAGTATTCGGGGAGAGCCTAATTTCGAAAATATAGCTTTCAGTTGGGCTTGGTTACCATGTTTGAACTTAGAAATTTAGATAGTTGAAATTTAATGAGTGGACGGACAATTGCGATCGGGGATATTCACGGCTGTCTGACCGCCCTGCAAACTTTATTAGACTTGATCAGGCCAACCCCAGAAGACACGATCATTACGCTCGGTGATTATGTCGATCGTGGTCCCGATTCCAAAGGTGTAATTGATCGGTTGATTCAATTAAACAGTGAAACTCGGCTTATTCCCATCATGGGAAACCATGAGGAGATGATGTTGTCGGTTGTACGTGATCGCGAAGAGCCCTATCGTTGGTTGCAATATGGGGGCGTTGATACGCTGGATTCATATGGGTTTGGTGGTGATCTATCGGTTGTGCCGGACCTGCATTTAGCGTTCTTAGATAGCTTGGCGGACTTCTTTGAAACTGATTCGACGATCTTCTTGCATGCAAACTACAATCCGCTGTTGCCATTGGCGGATCAGCCGACCGATTTGCTTCGCTGGGTCAAGCTGAGCGAGTATTTGCCCGAGCCACACATGTCGGGCAAGCGAGTGATACTTGGTCATACCCACGATCGCGGTGGCGAAGTTTTTTGGCTGGACCACTTAATTTGCCTGGATACATATTGCTACGGCGGTGGATGGTTGACGGCTTTTGATGTTGATTCGCAAACACTTTGGCAAGTTGACAACAAAGGCAGTGTTCGCAAATAGTGATTCCCGCCGCCCAGCAGTTTGTTCCCTTGGGCTCAATCTCTTGGTTCAAATTCTCGATTCAGGCTCTTAGTTTAGTCGCCCCAGATGTTTCTTGGTTTGGTCGCCGCAAGGCATCTGGTATCCGAAATGTTTAGCCGCCGCAGGCTCTCCGTCATACGCCAATTCCAAGCTTTCTCGTTCGACAGCTCATTCCTTTCGCGAACAGCGTCCCGGTCCCCCGTCTGTACGCTCGCACGTTTCCTAAGCTAGCAAAGTCTGATAGTTTTCCGGGGTCGACAAAGTAATCGTAAGCGGAAAATTTTCCCAAGATTACTCAATCCGCGCGACCGGTACCGCCGATCTTTCCGTTAGAGTCCCGACGATCTTTTGTTGGGCGCTCGATTGGGTGTCACTACGGAAAAGAATAAAGGGTCGGCTCACATGTTGCTCGGACGTAATCGGAACCTGCGTTCCCTAAAACGCCGAATCGTTTTGGGTTTGCTCGGAAGCACCCTGGCGCTTGGTTATCAAGTGTCGGAGGCCCAAGCTCAAATGCGAACTGGTCGTAATACTCGCGATCTTTACTCGAAAGCCAAGGCAGCTCCGAACGAAACAGAGGAATCTGAATCGGATGTCGAGTTAGCGAGCTATTCAGAAGCATCTGCGCCGAGCAGTAAGCGCCGTGTTACTACGACCACCAATCGCTCGGTTCGGCATGCTTCTCATTCCAGCCGTGTCGTGCAAGCTTCATGTCAGGACTGCGAAGCGGGTGGCGGGGCTGGTCACGTATTGGAAGAATCAGAAGTGTATGTCGGGAGCAGCGGCGGGATGGACTGCGATTCGTGCGGTTCGTATGATCCTTGCGGTTGCGAGGACCGATTCATGCCATCAGCAATGGGAGGTTACAACGGCTGCGACCCTTGCCAAGGCAACTTGTTTTCTAGTCTTTTGCAACAGCTTCATTTCCGGGTCGAGGCAGCTCAATTTTATCAAACAGCGTCCAACCTTCCTGCTTTGGTAACCGGCGGCCCTCAAGCTACGGCACAGAACCTCGTTGGGCAAATCGGTCGGACCGACACAACGTTCTTGCTGGGCAACTCCCCCACGAACACAAATCCCGTTCTCACCAACCGTGATCCCAAAACCGGATTTCGGACAAGCATCGGATCGTGGCTTGATCGATCCCGCAGTCGCGGCATTTTGTTCCGCGCATTTGATACGGGTGCTTGGGATACCAATTTCGTAGCCGATCAAACGCAAAACCCTGTCATGACAAGACCTTTCTTTGACGTCACTGCGAACGCACAGTCGACGGCGCTGATCGCTTATCCCAACGTCGCAACTGGGAATGTGGACGCGACAATATATTCGCGATCTTATGGTGGCGATATTTTGGTTCGAAGAGCACTCGGCTGCGGACAAAGAAGTCGTTGGGAGTTTCTCATGGGTTACCAACGCGCCCAATTGAATGACCGACTGCGAGTTTCATCGACAACTACCGCTGTTGCGAACGGTACGATGCTGGATATTCAAGATCGCTTTGATACCGAGAACAGTTTTAACGGTGTAGCGTTCGGGCTGAACTCTTTCTCTCGAGTCGAGAATTGGAGTTTAGATTCCATGTTCAAGCTTGGTTTTGGCAATATGGAACGCGACGTGAGCATCGCGGGCTTCCGCCGAACGACGGTCTCGGCAAACAACATTGCCGAAGAGAGCCAAGGTTTGTTGGCTAGAAATACGAACAGTGGAAATACAACCTCGGACACGTTCGTGGTCGTTCCTGAATTGAACTTGAACCTTGGTTATCGTTTCACTTACCGGCTTGACTTGACGCTCGGTTATTCCTTCCTAGCTTTGCCCAAGGTTGCTCGGTCAGCCGATCAGATCGACGATCAGCTTCGTTCCAACCTTTCCAATCCACTGGTGGGCGATATTGCTCCGCTTCGAAGTTTCGCCGAACGCAGTTACATGTTGCATAGTCTCAACTACGGTTTGCAATGGCGATACTAAGTTGCGAGTGATCCGTATGCTGGCGAATGGTTCGGTAAGAATCAGCAGCTAATCGCTGCTCGCCGCATGCAGAGAGCTTTTTCACAATCCAGACGATTGCCTCAAGCATTCTAAAAAAGTGCTTGAGGCAATTGGCTTTTGGGATCGATGCGGGAATTTGACAAATAAGACACTACATAGCAAACTGCCTATCGCGATTGCGAGTGTTGTCCAACAGAGGTCCAACTGTTTCTGCGGCCCAGGTGGTCCTGCTCTTTCGATCAAGTCAGCCGCAACGCAGCAGGATTGCTCTGATTCGTAAAGCGATTACCTTGGAAAAGCAAGACAGTTTCAAATTCAGGACAAGATTTGTGCGGTTTGTCTTTACCATCACAAACGGGAATTGCATCTTATTCCTCGCCCTCAGTGCAGACACCATGTCAAATCAGATTGTCGCATCGTTCCAATCCTGATTTTTGAGATTAACGTACATGGATACATTTGGGCAACAGTTCCCGCTATTTCAAAAACTAAGTTGAAATGCGGCACTAGTCGAAATACAACTTTTGCTACAAGATATGAGGCATGGTGTCATTCTTATCTGAACGATTTAATGAATTCAAACGGCTGCTTGATCGCCGTGAGCGATTCATTTGGATCGCATTGGCAGTTGGTTTCTTGCCTCTTGTCGTGGTGCGAGTTGTTCAAAACTCGTCGAAGCTGGACACAAGGCTTTTGTGGCTATTCTTAACCACAACTTTTCTGGCGTTTGTGTTAGGGTGGCTGCCGCGACTTGAACCGAAGTTCATGCCAAGTTCGAAACGATTTTACTTCGTTTTTTGCTTGGCCACACTTTGCGCGATTCTGGCGACTGTACTGAGTTCATTGAGCTTGGGGATCATCGCAGGTGGGCTGTTCCTTGCAAGTTTTTCAATTCGATATTATTCCGACGACACATGGCTTTATTCCGTTACCATATTGACGGTGTTTGTAATCTTGTCGTTGACGCCCCGCAATCTAGAGCAAACATCGCAAACAACGGCGAGGCAAACGGCGCATCTCTCTTCTCGAATTCTCGACGCACTGGACGTTCCCAATATAGTGTTCGATGATCTAGTTGTTACCGAAGGCAAACAAATCGATGTGAGTGGACTGAGTCGGGGGCTTGAGATTGAACTGCTCGCTGTCAGTATTGTATCGAGCTTCTTGGTTTACCGAGCCCGATCCCTGCTTATAACCATTTTCTGTATCATCGTCACTCCTGCGTTGACCTACATGTTAAAAACGGGCACGGTGTTGCTCGTTCAATGGCAGGGAGCCGTGCCGAATTATTTCGCCTCGCCGTTTTTCAGCCTATATCACCTATTGTCGCTCCTCTCATTCGTTGTTGTCTTCATTGCGGTAGTCGATTGCATTCGAATAATTTGCTTGGCCATTCCGCCACCAAGAATTGCAGGCGACTCACTTTTGTCGGTCGAGGCATTCAACGATGTCATCCGGTGGCCAAGTCCGAGTCAGCTAAACGCCGACAAGAAAACGGTGGCTCAAATGCCGAGCGAGAATGCTTCGCCAATATCGCCACCAATATCTCCGTTGCCATTCTCAATTATGGCAATGACCTTCCTTTCTGCCTTGTGCGGAATCGCAGTCCTTGCTATGTGGTTTTTCGAAGTCAACGTGCTGTCGAGCGATGCTAGTACTCTTTTGCGATCGCGCGTCACTGCAGTCCTGAATGAAAAAGGATTGCTTGTAGAGTCGACGAAGCACGCATCGGATGCCGTTCAAGTATCAAATGAATTCGCGATTAAAAGTGGTGACGCTACACGTTTTTTGGGTTTGAAGAACTTTTCATCTGAGCACGAGTTTTTAAGCCACTATGCGCGCAAGCATCAGGCAATTCGCGTTAATCCGACGTACACTTTCGACGTCCTTCCATCGGACGGCGAGATCGCTTCTGCCGCGAACTCGGAAGGAGCTTCCTATAGCTGGATGTTGCAGGGTGAAGTTCCTTGCCGAACACTTTTGACGGTGGTGGTCGATTCGAAAACAAACAAATTGATTGCTCGCCGTTTTGTTCCGCCGGTTCCAGGCTGGATGACTTTCGCAATGGAGTGGTGCTGGAACGAGGCTAATAGGAAGCCGTGGTGTATTCTGCACTTGGCGATTGATTCTCAGTGGCGACTAAACACGTTAGAAAATCAAGCAGAGCGTGCCAAGTTCGGCGAGCTAGTAAGCGCAATTCTGGAGGCCAAACAATGACCGACCAGCCTCACGTACGCCGAAAGCGAACGAAAAAAAATCGTGGAGCGTTGCAGACGTTATTGAGCAGTCCATCATATTGGCCTATCGCAGCGTTTGAATGTTTGTCAGTTTGGTTTTTCACTCGACCAAAATTTCAATTGCTGCTCACCCTTCCCTTCCTAGTCGTGATGTTAGTTTTTTGGATATACACTTCTTGGGGTATTCGTTCCGGATCTGAGGAGGAGCTACAAAATCATGTTCGTCGAGCGGTGATTGCAAACGCGGGGGGCAAGAGCATTGCATTTGAGATTGCTTGCCGCCGTCTGCTGGCGATGGAGATGACGGATGATAATCGATTTCGCGTAGCGATGACTTTCTTGGCAGACAAAGGGGAAGAGCAAGCGGAACGCCAGTTACGATTGATCGCACCAGAGGACGGCGAAGGGTATGGCGAAGCTCATCTTTGGTTTGCGGCAAAAATATTAGCTGGATCGGGGAGCGACCTCGAGAAGCCGAGTGATCGATTGATCCATCATGCGAGCGCGGCGTATAGTGCAAAGCCAAACTCCCCCGAAGCTCAAGCTACTTGGGGGCAGATTCTATTCCATCAAGGGAAAAAAATCGAAGGGCTGAGTTTGCTGGAGCAAGCAGCAGAAAAGCTTCCTCAGATAAGTTTGATCGTGTCGCAACTGCATTCCCAAATGGGTAGTACTGAGAACGCACGTCGATATATGGATCGTGCCGAACAGCATTTGCGCTCGGCGCTTGTGCGAGATAACGAGGACGCTGCCGTCCGACAATCGCTAATCCAAGTTGCGATGCTCAAGAAAGATGTTAGGGGAGCGTTGGATATCGCAGAGGAGGGCTTTCGAAGTGCTCCGTCGCCGACCACAAAACAATTGCTGCTGGAGACTTTAGGTTATGTCTACGATTCGATGGAGTCCGAAAAGCGCTTCGGCATCGAAGGGCTCCAACTCATTCGTCGCTCAATCGAAATTGAAACACGCGATCTCAATTCACTTCAGCGATTGTGTCGGATCATTGTTCTTCAAGACGATTCGCAGTGGGACGCGATACGCAAGAAATTAGAGCTCGAAATTGCAGAAAGTCGTTCCAATGCAACTATTCAAATGATCTTAGCGATTGGGTATTCCGATCACGACAACGAGCGACTCAGCCAATTCCACGTGAAGCAAGCTTTAATCGAGGATAATACGATTTTGAATCTAGGCGGGAATGTCGCGTTGGCAGCACTGGAAATGAATCCGCCCGAATTGACGTTTTCAGAAAACTGGCTGAAGGTCCTTGTAAACACTTTCCCAAATCGACCTGAGTTACTGGAAGTTCGCGCGAAATTTTATTTGGCGGATGGGAAATATGAGCAGGCAATTACCGATTTAAATATTTGCCTACGTCAAAGCAAGGTGCGTGATCGAATCAGGAAACTGCTAGTAGAAGCGTATGAAAAGAACAATCAACCGGATATGGCGAAGAAGATTCTTGATCAAGTTGCACCGTCCGCCGATAAGCAATCGGAAGAAGACAAAGTCCTTATCGAGTCGACGACAACCGAGCCAAACAAATAATATTTTAGACCCAGGATTGAAGGAGTATCCGTAGTGTGAGCAGGTAATTCTTTTATCGGATTAGTTATCCCTTTGCGCGTTAAAACGGTTCTCCACGCCATTTACCCAACACATATTCGGTGCCCCATGCATTTTTTTCTTGAAAGCAACCTCAATGAATGACCGATTCAGCAATGCGCCGATTGGGAATCTGCTTGGCTTTCAAGTCGAGCCGGATAATGGTGGGCCGACCATCGTTCGGTTACCCGTTGGTCCCTCTGTGCACAATTCGATGGGACGCGTCCATGGAGGCGCAATAGCCGTAATTGCCGACGCGTCGATGGGAGTTGCGTTTGGAAGAACGCTGGAACCTGGCCAAGAGTTTTCAACGATGAGTTTGAATGTTGAATTTATGCGACCCATTCGCCAAGGCGAGCTTGTTGCGTCTGCCGTCGTGGTTCAACGTGGACTGCGAATCGGATTCGTTCGATGCGAAATCCACGATCAACGGAAAAAACTGATTGCGACAGCTACGTGCACGTGTACGCTCATCAATACGTGATCGTATGCGACAAGACCACTAACGAACAAAGTCTCGAAACGCGCCCACCTTCGATGATTCGAATGTGAACTAGTTAACGATCTCGATACCTTGCTTGGCTTTGCTCAATTCGTCGACCGTCGAGGCAGTAACGCCGGAATTGGAAACTTTGAGGTAAGCAAGTTTCGGAAGCGTTACGAGTTGCTTGGCTGCTTCATCATCAAGTTGAGTTCCTGCGATATTCAGCCTTTTCAATCCCTGAAATTTTATAAGTGTCGGCAGTGCTTCATTCGTGATTCTGGAGGCTTCTAAATTCAATTCTTCAATTTGCGCCAAGTCGGCCATCGCTGCAATCGCTTCGTCGCTAAACTTGGTTTCCCATACTTCTAAGACTTTGAGTTTGGTGAGTTTGCCCAGCAATGGAAACGCCTTCTTCGAAATGATTCGGCACTCGCTAACGTCGAGATACTCGACATTGGGAAACTCGCTCAGGATTTGGATCGCTTCGTCGTCCATCGAAGTGCCTCGCAACTCGATTCGCTGTAGATTCGTGAGCGCCGCTAGATGCTTAATGCCCGCCCCCGTGATGTCTGTATCGCGAAGTCGCAGTCGTTTTAGGCCCTTGAGATTTGCAAGGCTTTGCAGTCCTTCATCATTGATTCGAGCCGAGTCTGCTTGAATGGATTCGAGGGTTGGCATGGAACCTAACACTTTCAACGATTCATTGGTAATGCCAGTTGTGTTAAGATTGATTGATTTGATCGGTAGGTCTTTTATGCTTGCGACTGCGGCATCCGTGATTTTGGTCCGTTCAGCTTGAAGGTCCATCAGTGCCTTGTTGCCTGTCAAATGAGCAATGCCACCATCCGCGATGTTGGTATTACGGATATCCAAGGCGCGCAATTTCGGTAGCTTGGACAAGTTCTTTAAGCCGTCGTCGGTTATACCTGTCTTTCGCAGCGATACTGTCGCCAAGTTAGACAACCCACCAACGAATGCCAGCGTCTTGTCCGTAATGGCCGACTCCGAGAGATCGATCCTCTCTAATAGTTTGAGTTCACCAAGGACTTCGAGGCCCGCATCACCCGTTCCCGGTCCGGATAGTTGCAGAATTCTGAGGTTCTTCAAGCCCTTGAGAAGACCAAAAAGTTCGACGGAATCATCTTGCCTCGCAGCAGTGCACTCTCGAACATTGCCTTGGTCGTCCTTTACCAACCGGAATCCAGCGGCGGACAATTTTTCGATGCTTGATGCATCGTCGCTTGCAGTGGTCGGCGACTTTGTTTGCGATTGGGATTTGGACCCGCCGCTATCTGCAGCGGTGTTGTTTGGTTTAGCGACATCGGCTTGCGGCTTGTTGCACCCCCCCAAGGTGATGACGGATACAGCTAAGGTACTTCCGATAACTAATCGCGACAAACGGATTGCCATAACCCAAATCTCCTGAGTCAAAACCGAGAAAAACCACGCTCTTAAGGTTATTCCAGCGTTGGTGTTTCCGCAACGACCTGCGTTTTGCTGCAGGATCGAAAAATGGGAATCCCTTGCGGTGACTTGTTAAGCAAGGGGCATTCTATTTATACTGAACGGCCGTTACTGCCTGTGCAGAGGATGGGATTGTTCCCGTGTTTTTTCAGGCGACATTTGTTTAAGAGCAAGAGGTAGAGTTGTATGTCAAAGAGAAGTTCACGCCGTACCTTTTTGGGACAGTCCGCCGCAGTAGGCGCCGGCTTCTTTGTAGGGACGCAAGTTCTACGCACATCGAATGCGTCTGCGTTGCAGGCTTTATCCGCTGCGTGCATCGGAGTTGGCGGCAAAGGAAGTAGCGACACAAGTCACATCGCCGAGATGGGAGTAAACATCGTCGGGTTGTGTGATGTTGATAAAGGAACTTTGACAAAAAAGGGTCGTGAGTTCCCAGACGCAACCCTTTTTCAAGACTTCCGTGAAATGCTCGACAAGCTTGGTGATAAGGTCGACATCGTTACGGTCAGCACACCTGACCATACCCATGCATGCGCCGCCATCAAGGCCATGAAAATGAAGAAACACGTCTACTGCCAAAAGCCGTTGACTTGGTCGATTGGCGAAGCACGCCGGATGCGCGAAGTAGCCGCAGAGACGGGCGTGATCACGCAAATGGGAAACCAAGGCACTTCGGAAAATGGACTGCGCGAAGCAGTCGAAGTCATTCGCTCGGGCGCTTTGGGTGATGTAACCGAAGTCCACGTCTGGACGAACCGACCAGTTTGGCCGCAAGGCGTGGGCCGTCCCAAAGAGGAAGACCCAGTTCCAGAGGAATTGAATTGGGACGCTTGGATTGGTCCTGCTCCAATGCGACCTTTTAAAGGTGGAAAAACATATCACGACTTCAACTGGCGTGGTTGGGTCGATTTTGGAACCGGCGCATTGGGAGATATGGCTTGCCATACCACGAATATGCCGGTCATGGCGCTCGAGCTTTGGGATCCTATCGCTGTAACTGCGATCAAGAATACCGGTCTTGTGGAAAATGAGACTTTCCCATCGAACTCGATGCTCAAGTTTGAGTTCCCAGCACGCAATGGACTGAAGCCTTGCAATTTCTTCTGGTACGATGGCGGTAACTTGCCCGACGACAAACTCTTGGCCCAATTGCCAAAGGGTTTTCAAGAGCGCGTCGCCAAGCAGAAAGCTGGGGAAGGTAAAACGAGTGGTGCACTTGTTGTTGGCTCCAAAGGCATGTTGTTCTCAGAAAACGACTACGGCGCACAGTACTCGCTGTTGCCAGAAGAGAACTTCAAGGATTACAAGAAGCCCGAGCCAACACTCCCACGCGTTCCATACAAAGGTGGTACAGACGAACGTCAAAAATGGGAATTCGTCAATGCGATTACCGGCGACCACAAAGCGGGCACCATGTCCAACTTTGGTTATGCAGGACGCCTGACCGAAACGATCCTCGTTGGAAACTTGTCGTTGCGAGTTCCTGTGGGAACACGTATCGAGTGGGATGCTAAAAAATTGGTAAGCACCAACATTCCGGAAGTCAACAAGTACGTGAACCGCGAATCACGCAAGGGCTGGGAATACTAAATCAACCCGTAGTTGATATCGACGACGGAAGCAATTATCGCAAGGCGAGCAATAAAATGCTCGCCTTGCTCATTTCCCACGCTGGTTTTCTTGACACTGGCTTTTTCTAAATAAATCACGCTGCCAGGACAATGACAAAGAAAGTTACGAACCCAAATCGTGATTGGCTGGACTAAATCGCAACTCCTGACCCAAACCGGAATTGGTACCGGCAATTTTAAGAAAGAAGCGGTCCACTGGTGCTTTCAACTTTCAAGATGCGATTCATCGGTACGACGAGCTCGTCCGAATCCCTAGAAAAATCAAGATGTTCGGGAAGCTTAAAAACTTGTGCACTCATCATGCAAAAGACAAATGCTATCGGCACGCTTGCGGCTATCGCCATTTCAAACGAAAAAAAGTATCGCCTCGTTGGCTCACGCCATAGTCGCAATATAACCAACGCGGTAGATAACAATGCTGTCGCTAGCGACGGGTAATACGCGAATGCAATTTGCTCCGTTCTTACTGCGGCTGTTAACCAAAACATTCCGGATGTTGCAGCTAGGCATGCCTGCAAGGAAAGCTGCTCGTTTTTCTGCCGTAACAGCACGGTTACCACGAACAGCAACCCAAGGAAATGAAACGCTGGATGAAAAAGTCCACTCACCAATTGAATTGTCCAATCGGACACATCCCAATAAGTACGCAATTGCATTTGTTCAAGATACTCTGGCGCAAAGAATATAACGCATGCGGCAAAACAAATCATGCCCATCGTGACGACTATGCTCTCCAGTCGAAGTGCGACTCGAGTTTGATTTCGCAGAGCTACAATTAACACCGTGGCTATCCACACTGCGGCGAAGAGAGAGTCGAAACATATCCCCAATGCGGCGAGTAATCCTACTCCGCAACTAAAACCATTGGATACTTGCAGATCGCGAATTCTGATGGCGATCATGAAAATGTAGGGAAGCACGCAGACGAACAGCAAATGCTCGATTTCGCCAAAATGATAACCCGCTCCAAAAAGAAATAGTATAGCCACTAACGTTTCAAGCAAGATTCGTTCGACAGGGAAGCCACGTGTGAGCGTATAGATGGCTTGAGAGCACATATGAAGAGACGTTACGCACAAACCTAATACGGTCCCGTGGAGTGCAACATCGTCGGGCGTTTGGGATATAACCGCCATGACGTGAGGCAAACAGCAGAACCAGACGATTAGCGGGGTGCTCAGCGTGTAAAGATCGACAAATAAACGCTCGCCTCCGCAGACTTGTTCCGCAACGTATAAGTTCCAAGCAACATCGCACGAGATCGCACTGGCAAATACAATCCAAGTGCCGATGCAAACAATCGTGGTCAGCAGTGACCAACGAATTCGCTTTACTGATAGCCCTTCCCATATTTTGGAAGCGGCTACTCGAGGAATCGCAATCACAGAGTTCATGGTAAATTGGGGCACTATTAGATCGGAACTTCTTTCAATCGAATGCGATGTACAGCAAACCTATTTTTCACACCACATAAAGCAAATTTCTTAGACCAGTTGTCGCGTGCAATATGATTCGAGTCGTGCAACAATAGGCAAATTCGCTACAATCGACATGAAACTGCCTGGTGGATGGGAAGGTTGCGCTGTTTCCAGGCCTTAAATGGCAAGTATCGAACAGCCCTATTATTCGAGAGTTGTCACGCACCCAATGCTCACCGAAATTATCGGAAATGTGTAGTCTTCGTTTCAAAACTTCGTGGACAAGGTTTTGGCCTCGGGTTGTCGCTGCCAGCTTGTTGTGTTTGGGAGTTGGGGGTGTCGTCGCAAGTACCACGTCATTTCGTACGATGCGAGAATGGGTCGATTTGTCAGCAGGCGATGGCTCGGCAGATCCGTATACTCCGATGCTGCACGCGAGGCTCCAAGCGGTCTGTGCAATTCTAGGATTCGTCTTTATTGCGGGTGGAGTCGCTATTTGGCGTTTGCAGAAAACGACTTTTGGGGAATTGGTTTCCGTAAACATTGTTCGGGCTTTGAAGCAATCTCGCGAAGAGCATCGCCACATCTTTCGAACGATATCGATGCTCGTCTGGCAGTTCCGATGGCCACTACTTTTTTCGTTAGTGTTGGCAGTGGTCGTCCGCAGTTCCATAATCTTTGAGCCAATTCGCTTTGACGAAGCTATTTCTTGGCGGGACTACGCGATTCGACCGTTGTGGGTTATCGCATCCTATTACGATCAACCCAATAATCATGTTCTTCACAATCTAATGCTGGGAATCAATATTCGCCTATTTGGCGATTCGCTGCTGGTATTGCGAGCGAGTTCGCTAATTGCAAGTCTCGTGACAGTCTCCTTGGTTGCGCTCATCGCTGGACGAATGGGCGGGATTTTGGCAAGTGGCGTCGCTGGAGCGGTGGTCGCATCCAACTCGGCCTTCGCAGAATATTCGTGCTACGCGCGGGGATACTCGATGTTGGTGGCCTTGGCACTAACGTCTGCTTCGATGTTGTATCTTGCACTGAAAAAGAAAAACCGATCGGCTTGGGCTTGGTCGGTTATGTGTGCTGCATTAGGGCTCTGGACGATACCAGTCATGCTTTATCCCCTTGTCTTCATCGCAAGTACAGCGATTGTTCACGCAATATTCAATCCCTCAAGCCGCGCATCAGCTGCGCAGAGCCTGATGCAGCGGACAGCAGTGATGATTCGTTGGAGCTTCGTTGTCATATGCTTGGCAGTGTTTATGTACTTGCCCGTCTTGATAGTCTCTGGCCCAAGTTCGCTGCTGGGAAACAGTTATGTCAGCCCGCAGTCCTTGGGGAATTGGGTGGATGGGCTTTCACGCAAAGGGGTCGAGGCATTCAGGCTTCTAGCTCGCGATATTCCAGGGCTCGGACTGTGGGTTGTTGTGTCGGTTTATGGGATTGCATTCGTGCTCGATCGTAAGTTTAGGCGACTTCTCGTTGGCATCATGTTGGCCGGAGGGTTTGTGGCGGTCGTCGTTGTTGCTCAGCGAGTGCATCCGCCGCCGCGAACTTGGTTATGGTGCGTACCGGTTTTTTCAATTGCGTTTGGTTGTTCGATTTCAGCGGTCAACGGGCGTGCCCTGCATTTATCATTGCTCATACGTGCGGGGATTATCGCTGCTTTGATAGCGACTGTAATTGCGATGCCTCTATCGCGTCTCGTCGATCGCAGTGCCGTTCGAAGGTCGAACGAAGGAGGTGCGTGCCGCGATGCGCCCTTGGCAGCAGAGTTCCTAAAGGATTACGTCTCACTATCAGAACCAATTGTCGCAATTTGTCCGGCAGCAGCGACGCTTGATTACGCCTGCCATCGACAAGGACTTGCGTCTGAACATTTCGCACCGTCCGGGGATTTGGAAAAGTCAGTCATTGTCGTCGTCGTGCGCGACGCTATTTGCCACCAGTCTGTCGACGAAGTTTTGCAATCATACAATTTTGCCGATCGACTAAAAAAATGGAAACCAGAGCTAGCTTGGCATAACGGCACCATGGATATTTTTCGCTTGTCCAAACCTGCGGATCAAACAGACGTGACGAACACGAGCGATTGATTTCGAGTCTTAAGAGCCAATCGGGATGTTAATTCGATTGTCGGGAATATGCTAACTGTAATGAGTAAATCAAAGGCAGTCGTTAAGCATGCGCGCTCCCAAGGGTAGTTGGCATTTTGGGACTTGGCCCAAACTGCGACGGCATGCGGTCCGATAAAGGGAGATTGCAGCAAGCAATATTTGATCCACAAGCTAATTGAGTTAGGATCGAGCACCCTCTTTGTTCTGTTAGCTGAGAAGTACCATGTGGCGAGCGTTTTTTATCGGACTCGGCGTCGTCCTCATTATCGTGGGGATCGAATTCCTGACTATTGATAGTGCAATCCTGGTAGGGGGTGCTTCCGAGGAAGTTGCTCGTCCTCGAAATTTCTTTTTTAGCGGTCCCGTTACCCCCGTCGAGACCAAGCGAATCTTTCGTCCGTCGGAGTGGATGCCTTGGAGTTTGCTCGCAACAGGCGCTGTCATCATGTTGTACGCTAAGACAATTTACCGAGCGCCAGGTGTTCCTGGTTAAGGAGTACAATGCCGAACGCGAAGTGCATGGAGACTCGCGACGCCATGAGCCAGTGAGCCATGTGTTAGCAGGATGCATTTCGTATGGCGAATGTCATCACTCACTGCCCTTTGATCCACAGACGTGATACTGATCAAAGGCACGATCCGATGAACCGTTGAGGATGGACGCAACGAGGGCAGAAAGTTTCGGAGATCTCCGATTCGCACCCCGTTCCGTTCCTGTCTGACAAAAGACTTCTGGCAGCAAACTGTTCGAAAGACGCGATAGCCAGCATTCAAGTCCGTCGATTTATGCACGTTCGCGCAGCAGTAACCCTCTATCAGACCGCAGTTATAACGGTCTTCGGTCCCCGTGAAATCCAACATTGAGTGGAAAATCGCCAAGTGTTTCGCTGCTGATTGGTGCCAAGTCTCCCTTTAAGGTGGGTTTTCGTCGAATCTTCACAAGTATTCGGCCAAATAATAGCTGCTGTGATCAATCCTAGGTTGCTTATTGAAGAATCTATAGCTACATTTAATACTTCTTGAAATAGAATTAGTCATTATGATTTAGGGTGCCTTGATGCATATTCGTGGTCTTCGAGTTTTCTGCGACGTCGTAAAGCGCCGGAGCTTTTCTTTGGCAGCGGCCGATCATGGAATGACGCAGAGTGCGGCCAGTCAGACGGTTCAGCACTTGGAAGATTTCTTGAAGGTCCAATTGATTGATCGATCGAAACGACCTTTCCTGCTTACGTCAGAAGGCCAGCGGTTCTTTGACGGCGTTTCGGCCCTGATTCGGCAATTCGATACACTGGTCAATGAGATTCGGCAAAGCGGAGAGGATATCAATGGTCAAATAGCCATTTCCTCCATTTACTCCGTCGGCCTAAGTTATTTGCCAGCCATTGAGGAAGCTTTTAGAAAGCACTACCCCAATGTTTCGTACAACGTCCAGTACGCTCATCCGCATGAAGTCTATCGTATGGTTGAGCAAGGTACGGTTGACTTTGGGTTGATTAGTTACCCCGAGGCATCCAAGACGATTCAAGCGACGCACTGGCGAGACGAACGGATGGTGTTGGTTGCTTCGCCTCGGCATCGTTTAGCATCCCAAGGCACCGTATCGGCCGCTGCGTTGTCCGAATGCGGTTTCGTCGCATTCGTTCCGCAATTAAGAATTCGTCAAGAAGTTGACCGCCACCTTCGCGCGCACGGCATTAGCGGCCGAGTTGTGGTCGAGCTGGATAATATCGATTCCGTCAAACACGCCGTGATGGTCAACAGCGGCATTGCAGTTCTGCCCGAACGCACGGTCCAACAAGAAGTTGGCTCCAACTCAATCCGAATTTTGGATTGTCCTGGACTTGATATCACTCGACCTTTGGGAATCATCCAACGCCGGTCTGTGGCGGTCAGTCGCCCTGCCCGAGCATTTCTCGAGTTGCTTATGAGCGACGTGGCAGTTGACGTGTCGCCGGAAGAGATGGTTAGCGGCAATGGTTCGGTGTCTAAACGCTCTCACGAACCCGTTCCTGCCAAGTAATTAAGGTCGCTATAGCCGACCTCCACACACCAAGAAGATTTAGATTTACTATTCGAATTAGGGAAGTATCGGGATGAACGAGTTTATCGGACTGCCACCGAAGCAAGGTCTGTACGATCCAGAATTGGAGAAGGATAGCTGTGGAGTTGGGTTTGTCGCAAACGTCAAAGGCCTTCCAAGTCATCAAATCATTCTCGACGCCGATCTGATTATTCAGAACATGGACCATCGAGGCGGTTGTGGCTGCGAGCCCAACACGGGCGATGGAGCTGGAATTCTCACGGCAACGCCTCATCGGTTTCTTCAAAAGGTTGCGAAGGAAACGTTTGGCGTCGAGTTGCCAGAGCTAGGAAAGTACGCAGCGGGAATCGTTTTCCTTCCCAAGGACGCAGAAGAGAGGCAGCGTTGCAAAGCCATTGTGGAGTCCTTGATCCTCGAACACGGTCAACGATTGATTGGTTGGCGTAAAGTTCCGACTCATGCAGAAAAAGCGGACCTCGGGCCTTCGGCGCGCGCCGGCGAACCCGCGATCGAGCAACTGTTTGTTGCGGCAACGGGTGATCTGGAAGGTGAGTCGTTTGAACGGAAGCTCTACTTAATTCGTAAACAAGCGAGCAATCGCCTACGCACCGATTCATCACTCAAGCAACGCAAGGCATTTTACGTTTGCAGCCTTTCCACCAAAGTCATTATCTACAAAGGGATGTTAACGCCTGGCCAAGTGATCCCTTACTATTCGGATCTGGCTGACGAATCATTCGAGACACATTTGGCGATGGTCCATAGTCGATTTTCGACGAACACTTTTCCAAGCTGGGACCGTGCACAGCCGCTTCGTTTCATGTCGCATAACGGCGAAATCAACACGTTGCGGGGCAACAAGAACTGGATGCAAGCGCGAGAAGGAAACGCGAGAAGTTCGTTCTTCGGCGAAGAGCTGAGCAAACTGTTCCCGGTCGTTGAACCTGATTGCAGCGACAGTGGGACATTCGATAACGTCCTGGAATTTCTTCTTATGAATGGCCGAACACTTCAGGAGGCCATCATGATGATGGTCCCCGAGGCTTGGCAAAAGCATGAAACGATGCCGGAAGAAAAGCGTGCGTTTTACGAGTATTTTAGCTGCATGATGGAGCCGTGGGACGGCCCCGCTTCGATCGTCTTTACCGACGGCCAATACATCGGTGCGGTGCTTGACAGGAACGGACTTCGGCCAAGTCGTTATTACCTGACGACCGATGATCGCGTGATCATGGCCAGCGAAGTTGGTGTTCTTCCCATCGATCCCGCGTTGGTTAAGGAGAAAGGGCGATTGCAACCTGGCAGAATGTTCCTTGTGGACTTCCAGCAGGGCCGCTTGATTCCTGACGAAGAGCTTAAGCACACGTTTGCCAGTCAAAGACCATATGCCGAATGGCTCAAGCAAGAGCGACTTACCTTGGACGAGCTCGATGCAGCTAGTGAGTCGCACGGATTTAATCCCGAGACTCTTTTGCCTCGAATGCAGGCCTTCGGTTACACCAGCGAAACCATGCAGTTCATGCTGCTGCCGATGATTCGCGAAGCCCGCGATCCAATTGGTTCGATGGGCAATGACACCTCGCTCGCATGCTTAAGCGACAAGCCTCGCATGATCTACGATTACTTCAAGCAACTGTTTGCTCAAGTGACCAATCCGGCGATCGATTCGATCCGCGAAGAAGTGATCATGTCTTTGGAGTGCTACGTTGGGCCCGAGCAGAATTTGCTTGAGGTCACTCCGCAGCATTGTCACCGCCTCATGTTGCCGCATCCAATTATCACCAATGAAGAGCTCGCGGCGCTAAAAAATATCAGCAAACGTGGTTGGAAGTCGTGCACGATCGACATCACTTTTGAAAGAACGCTGGGCCAGCAAGGACTCGTTCAAGCGATCGATCGCATCTGCAAAGAGGCCGAAGAAGCCATCGCGAACGGTTTCCCTATTATCATTTTGAGCGATCGCAACGTTGGCCAAGACCGTGCTGCCGTTAGCACCCTGTTGGCGTGCGGTGCTGCCCATCATCACCTGGTTCGAATCGCCAAGAGAACACAAGTTGGCATCATCCTGGAGACCGGCGAGGCGCGCGAAGTTCACCACCATTGTTTGTTAGTCGGTTACGGTGCCGACGCGATCAATCCTTATTTGGCGTTCGAAGCCCTCTGGCAAGCTCGCCGAGATAATCTTCTTCCCGAGGTAGCCACCGATGAGAAAATCGTCTACGCCTATCGCAAGGCGGTTGGAAAAGGTCTTCTCAAAATCATGGCGAAGATGGGGTTCAGCACGCTTCAGAGTTACAAAGGCGCGCAGATCTTCGAAGCTCTCGGCCTGCGAGACGAGGTTATTGACAAGTGTTTTGTCGGCACAAATAGCCGAATTCAGGGATGCGGCTTCGACATTTTGGCCGAAGAAACCATGCGACGCCATGCCTTGGGGTACCCCGACACGCCGCAAGGACAAAATCTTTCGCTGCCGAATCTTGGAGAATTCCACTGGCGAGCCGAAGGCGAGAATCACGGATGGGACCCTCAAGCCATTTCCGACATCCAGATGGCTGCTCGCAACGGCGACAAGAACGCCTACGCTCGTTTCGCTGCCCACGTTAATCGCGATGCCAAGATGCTGTGCTCTCTGAGAGGATTATTTGAGTTCAAAAAAGGCGTGGCGGGTCCGCCCGTTCCCATCGAAGAAGTCCAGCCTGCCAAGGAAATCGTCAAACGATTTTGTACCGGTGCGATGAGCTTTGGGTCCATTAGCGCCGAAGCGCATGAGACTTTGGCAATCGCTATGAATCGGCTTGGTGGCAAAAGCAACACGGGAGAAGGCGGCGAGGACCCTGTTCGTTTCCGTCCGCTAGCCAACGGCGATTCCAAACGTTCGGCGATCAAACAAGTCGCATCAGGACGATTTGGTGTCACGATTGAATATTTGGCGAATGCCGATGAGCTGCAAATCAAAATTTCGCAAGGTGCAAAGCCAGGTGAAGGCGGCGAGTTGCCAGGAAAGAAAGTCGATCGAAACATCGCACGTATTCGTTATAGTACGCCCGGCGTTGGATTGATCAGTCCTCCTCCGCATCACGACATTTATTCGATCGAAGATCTTGCGCAGTTGATTCACGATTTGAAGAACGCCAATCCAAGCGCTCGGGTAAGCGTGAAACTTGTCAGCGAAGTTGGCGTCGGTGTGGTCGCAGCCGGTGTTGCCAAGGCTCATGCGGACCATATTCTGATCAGCGGTGACACTGGCGGAACGGGTGCTTCGCCTTTGACGAGCATCAAGCATGCAGGTTTGCCGTGGGAGTTGGGCATTGCCGAAACACACCAGACGTTGGTGCTAAACGACCTTCGCAGTCGCGTTGTATTGCAAACAGACGGAGGTTTGAAAACAGGCCGCGATGTCGTGATTGCCGCGTTGTTGGGTGCCGAGGAATTTGGTTTTGCGACCGCGCCCTTGATAACCTTGGGCTGCATCATGATGCGCAAATGCCATCTGAATACTTGTCCAGTAGGGATCGCGACTCAAGACCCTGAATTGCGTGCAAAATTTGCAGGCCAACCCGAACATGTGGTTAATTACATCTTCATGGTTGCCGAGGATGCTCGCCAAATCATGGCTGAGCTTGGTTTCCGATCGATCGACGAAATGGTCGGTAGGTCCGATGTACTTCAAGTCGACGAGGCGATCAACCATTGGAAATCCGATGGATTGGATTTGACATCGATCCTCAAGCCTGCAAAACCACCGCGTCCTGGTGTTGGTGTTCGCTGGTCCAAACCGCAAGATCATGGACTTGAAAAATCGCTTGATATGCGAGAAATACTCCCTCCCTGTCAAGAAGCTTTGCAAACACAAAAGCCAGTACGCATCGATTTGCCTATCCAAAATATCAATCGAACTGTCGGAACAATTCTTAGTCATGAGATCGCCAAGCGATACGGTCAACGAGGATTGCCGACGGATACCGTGCACATTCGATTGACGGGGTCTGCAGGGCAAAGCTTAGGGGCGTTTTTGGCGCATGGCGTTACGATCGAACTCGAAGGCGATGCGAATGACTACGTTGGCAAAGGATTATCCGGCGGTCGAGTTATCGTCTACCCTCCACACCAATGCCAATTCGAAGCGGATCAAAATATTCTCGTCGGCAATGTGTGCCTGTACGGGGCGACGATGGGCGAAGCGTACTTTTCAGGCCGAGCGGCCGAACGATTTGCAGTTCGTAACAGCGGAGCTCATGCGGTTGTCGAGGGTGTCGGTGACCACGGATGTGAGTACATGACCGGAGGGCGCGTGGTGGTCATTGGAACTACGGGACGCAACTTTGCGGCAGGTATGAGTGGCGGAGTTGCTTACGTGCTTGACGAACTCGATCGATTCCGAATTCGTTGCAACTTGGAAATGGTCGAACTCGAGTCAGTCGAGACCGACGAGGATATCGAAGAGTTGCGTACCATGATCGAAAAACACGCGAGCTTGACCAAGTCCAAGAAGGCCAGTTCCATCCTTGCAAACTGGTCTACCGTGCTTCCAAAATTTATCAAAGTGATGCCGACGGATTACAAACGAGTGCTCCAAGAGCAACAAGTAGCCAAAGTGCCGCAAGCCGTGTCCGCATCCTAGTAATTCTTGAAACAAACCGAAGTCGGAGACGATTGCTGTATACAGGGCCACAGTAATCGTCTTCGGCCCGGTTGATTCCACCAATCAAAGAAGAGACGAAATGGGAAAGCCAACTGGTTTTATCGAATTTGATCGCAAGAAAGTCTCCTGGCGTTTGCCCGTCGTCCGTTTGGATGATTACAAAGAGATCTATACTCAACCTGCCGATGAACACTTAAAAACGCAGGGTGCGCGCTGCATGGACTGCGGGGTTCCGTTTTGTCAATCGGCAAGTGGTTGCCCGATCGACAATTTGATTCCGGAGTGGAATGATCTCGTATACAACGGTCGATGGCGCGATGCTCTGGATCGGCTGCACAAGACAAATAATTTTCCAGAATTCACAGGCCGTGTTTGTCCTGCTCCCTGCGAAGGTGCATGTGTGTTGGGGATTACAAGCGATCCGGTAACGATCAAGAATATCGAAAACGCCATCATTGATCGTGGTTTCGAAGAAGGTTGGGTTCAGCCCAATCCGCCACAACAACGAACCGGTCGATCGGTTGCGATTATTGGCAGCGGGCCGGCGGGCCTAGCTGCTGCCGATCAGCTCAACAAAGCAGGGCATTCGGTCACCGTTTACGAGCGCGCGGATCGGATTGGCGGATTGCTGATGTATGGCATTCCCAATATGAAACTCGACAAAGGCGTATTGCAAAGACGACTCAACCTCATGCAATCCGAGGGCGTGCGTTTTGTGACCAATGCCAACGTCGGTGTTTCATTAGATCCCAAAGAGCTGCTTCGAGATAACGATGCAATTTTGCTCGCGACGGGTGCGACCAAACCTCGCGATTTACCAATTCCAGGACGCGAGCTTCGGGGAATCCACTTCGCAATGGAGTTTTTGACAAAGAACACCAAGAGCCTATTGGACAGTGAGCACGCCGACGGTCAATTCATTTCCGCCAAAGACAAGCATGTTGTCGTTATCGGCGGTGGTGACACGGGAACGGACTGCATTGCAACAAGTTTGCGACACGGATGCAAGAGTTTGGTTAATTTCGAGTTACTTGACCGTCCGCCTGAAGGTCGTGCAGCAGATAATCCTTGGCCGCAATGGCCACGCGTCTACCGCGTAGACTATGGCCATGAAGAAGTAGCGGAAAAATTTGGCAGCGACCCACGAGTCTATTGCGTATTGAGCAAGCAGTTTGTCGATGACGGGAGCGGCAATGTCAAAGCGATTCGTGCCGTCCGCGTACGTTGGGATAAAGTCGACGGCAAAATGCAAATGATCGAAGTCGAAGGCTCCGAGCAAATTTTTGAAGCCGATTTGGTGCTGTTGGCTATGGGCTTCCTAGGTCCAGAGAATGCGGCATCACAAGCTCTCGGCGTTGAGTCGGACGCTCGAAGCAACTACAAAGCCGACCATGGACGATTCTCCACGAATGTCCCGGGAGTATTCGCCGCTGGCGATTGCCGCCGTGGACAGTCTTTGGTGGTTTGGGCGATCAACGAAGGCCGAGGGGCAGCGCGAGCCATCGACACTTTCCTTTCCGGTTCGAGCGTATTGCCTGCACCTGGAGTTTCGATCGGAACATCGCTTGCCGTTTCTTAATCCCCATCTGAGCCCGCGACATGCAATTCTGACTTGATAACCGGTCCTCCACGATTGGCTCGGTCAGTTTTGGGCAAGCGTTCCGATTTCTTGATCGCAGGTATATTCGAAGTTGAATGTCCTGCGCGGGCCAATCGCCCTGCCTTTTTTGTTCAAAAACCTTTCAAAATACTGGCTTTTGGAGGCGACGTTCCTTGGTTGGATGGGCGGTTTTTCGGAAATCGACTACGCTATTCGTTGAATCGCCGCATAAACGTAGTGGAGCATTCCGGTCTGTTAATTAAGACGGAACTTAAGGTCATATTTTTCCGGATCTACACCAACGGCATTCCATTTCAGAAGTGTGCATTACAACCAAGATTGAGTGACCCTGTCACTTCCAAGATTCCAACGCAACCATTCAGGAGAGTTAGACGGTCATGCTTGACAGGAAGTTTATTTTAGAGAACGTCCAAGCGGTCATTGCGAACTGCAAGAACAGAGGCGTTACGTGCGATATCGATCAGTTGGTGGTGCTTGAGAATCAACGCAAAGCCAAATTGCAGGACGCGCTCGAACTTAATCGGCTTGCAAACGAAACGAGCAAGGCAATCGGTAAAGCTAGTTCCAATGAAGAACGCGAGCAACTGAAAGAAAAGGGGCGTCTGCTTCGCGAGCAGAAAGACGCTGCACAATCCGAACATGATCAGCTCGACTTGGAAATTCATGCTTTGGAAGTTCGTATTCCGAACATGACGCATCCGGCGGCTCCTATCGGTAAGGACGATGCCGCCAATACGGAAATCGCCCGAGGCACGTCGCCCGTTCCAACTTTTGACTTCAAAGTTAAGGACCATCTCGAATTAGGCAAAATGCACGACTTGATCGACTTCGAAGCAGGCGCTCGAGTCGCTGGTGCTGGTTTCTACTTTCTCAAGAACGAAGCCGTCTTACTCGAACTAGCATTGCAACAATTTGCGGTGCAAGAATTAATTAAGCGCGGGTTTACAGCGATCACGACGCCGGATGTCGCTAATACCCAAGTGCTCCAAGGAATTGGGTTCATTCCTCGTGGACCCGAGACGCAGATTTACAGCATCGAAAACACCGA
>JANMNK010000181.1:0-3570 GCA_031373875.1 Pirellulaceae bacterium
GGTGCCATAGCGTCGAGCTCCAGCAAGCTTTCGGTTATCGACAGCACCATTGAGGGAAACGTTGCGAATAATGGCAGGGGTGGAGCACTTTATGCCTTTGTCGGTCCGTCTAATATCACCAACACACTCTTAGTCGACAACTCAGCTTCGCTCGATGGAGGGGCAATTTTTGCTGATGGCGGCACGCCGACTGCGATGGTGCTTGCGATCGCAACTTCCCACTTCTTGAGGAATCAAGCAGGCGATGATGGTGGTGCTATATTCGCAGCCAATGCACAACTCAACGTGGATGCAACCATCTTTGAGTCGAACGTTTCTAGTGATGACGGCGGCGCGATTTATCTCAAGCCTCTCGTGGATGCAATCATTTCGAATTCTCAATTCCTAAACAACGTCGCCCAAGACGTGTCCGGAGTAGTCTTCATCCGCGAAAGCTCCGTTTATTTGATTGATTGCGTCCTGTCGGGTAACGTTTCCCATAATTTGAACGACACGGCAGTCGGCAAAGGCAGGAATGGATTCCTTAGTTACGACTCCAGTGCAATCGCTCACGCCAGTGCTCGTTTCACGCGATCTACAATCGATGGCGAGCTGGTTGCCGAAGCAACCATCGCTACGAATATGAATCGCACCCAACTAGACGAAGTTTTCGATAACTACCAAGTTCTCGAGGATTGGATCTAATCTCTTCCTCGATGACACTGATTGTTAGTCTGCTTCTCGCATCGAGGTTTAATTGGTTTTAGCACGTAACAAATATTCCCTCGACGCGCAACGAATGCATAC
Organism: Pirellulaceae bacterium; assembly: GCA_031373875.1. Taxonomy (GTDB): domain Bacteria; phylum Planctomycetota; class Planctomycetia; order Pirellulales; family Pirellulaceae; genus JANMGV01. The sequence continues at coordinate 787 of JANMNK010000181.1, forward strand.
ATCCCAGGCCACATGCAAACAGTTTGCCAAGATCATTGATCAGGATTGCCCTGCGAAAGGCCTGCGAGTGGCTTACATCATGTCTCGATTTCCCAAAATCACCGAGACTTTCATCCTGCGTGAAATGATCGAGATGCAAAAGTTGGGAACGGAGGTGGAAGTCTTCCCACTGCAACGTGAAAACGCAAAGATCGTTCAACCTGAAGCAAAGCCGTTCGTCAGTCGGGCTCAATTCACCCCACTACTTTCGTTGGCTATTACGGGGGCCAATCTAATTACGATGATTCGCAATCCTCTGCGATATCTCGCTACGATTTGGATTCTTCTACGAGCAAACTGGGGAAGCTCTCGCTACTTTACTGCCGCGTTCATCTTTTTTCCAAAGTCGGTTTATTTAGCTTCAGTAATGCGCCGTCAAGGTATTCAACATATACACGCTCACTTTGCCAGCCATCCAGCGGCAGCGGCGTGGATCATCCATCGTTTTTCCGGCATCGGCTACAGCTTTGTTGCCCATGGCTCCGATTTGCATCGCGATCAACATATGCTCAAAGAGAAAGTGCAAGACGCACGCTTTGTAGCCGCCATTTCCGAATACAACCGAAAAATGATCGCCGAAGTCTGTGGGAATCAATATCGGGACAAGATCCACGTCGTACATTGCGGCATCGATTCCGTTCTATTCGCACGCAGGTCGATTCCCACGTCTTTCGATCAAGCGAGCGGTCCATTCCGCATTCTATGTATCGGCACCCTTCACGAAGTTAAAGGGCAGCGCTTTCTGATCGAAGCTTGTAAGATTCTTGATGACGAGAAACTTGATTGGCAATGTGCCTTTATCGGCGACGGCTCTGATCGTAACATGCTGGAGAACTTAGCTCGGGAATTGGGAGTTCACGACCGAATCGTATTCCACGGAGCTTGTACCAGTGATACCGTCCGCCGTGAGCTGCTATTGAGCGATGCTTTGGTTACCCCCAGCGTGATGAGTCGCGATGGTCGACGCGAAGGAATTCCAGTCGTCTTGATGGAAGCGATGGCCTCCGGAGTTAATTGCATCGCAAGTCAAATATCGGGAATACCTGAGCTGGTCGAAGATGGCGTTACAGGATTCCTGACTCCACAGCGAGACGCAAAAGCCATCGCGAAAGCGTTATTACAGTTGGCCAGCGACTCAGACTTACGTCTTCGCATGAGCCAAGCTGCAGTCGAGAAGATCATGGTCAGCTTTACTCTTCGGCAAAACGCAATGCTATTGATGGAGCTTCTCGACAACGCGGTCTCCGGCAAGGAGATTGAACATGTCACATGATTCTCAACCATGCATTGCCATCCTCTACGGCGGCGACTTAGGTTCCTCTCTTGGACGGCTGATCAAAAGTAAGACTTCGCATCGAGTCGTCACCACGTGCGAGAATCGTAGTAGACGTACGCAATCAAGAGCGATTCAGGCGGGTATCGAGGTTTTCGATTCGCTGGCCGAAACACTCCATTCGGCGTCGGTAATACTCTCGATCGTGCTTCCCGAAGCCGCATTGGCTGTCGCACAGCAATGTGCTGAACGTCGTGAGATGCTCGACCCAGATTGTATCTTTGTTGACTTGAATTCTATTGACCTAAATACGGTGGACGCGATTTCCAAAACTCTGGGAGAAGCGTCAATCAATTTCGTCGATGGTGCAATTCATGGTGGAGCAGCGAATCTCGAGAAGCTTGGCGTAGCATACTTGAGTGGTCCTTTGGCACCTAAAGTTGACGAACTGTTGCGGCCTGCAATGCGAACTGTTCTGCTGGATGGTTCAATCGGTCAAGCTTCGCGCATGAAGATTCTGATGGCTGGATTTTCAAAAGGATTGAACCTGCTTTTCACAGAGATCGCATCCGTCGCCTATCAATCGGATATGTTCGATACATTTCAGGCAGAGTTCAGGAAATTCTACCCTGAAATTGCGTTGGCTATCGAACGAATGTTACCAACCTATCCTGAACATGCCTTACGCCGCGTTACCGAACTCCAAAACATTATCGACTTGGGAAATAAAGTCGGAATTCCCAGTGCGATGATTGCGGCAGCCCATCTCCAACTCCAAAAGTCCGCATACTTACTGCATGAAAACTGGAAAGAGCAGGGCAAGATGAGCATCCAGGAGATCATAAAACTAGCGTCTGAGGCAATGTCCGCTCGCCCGCATTCGCATACCAAGGAGTCTGTAAATGACATCTAATCGACCCCGTTCCGCAGAACTTCATCCAGGACCAGGATTTCGCATCTGCTATGACTATCCACGAATAAGTGCGGAATCATGCAAGCGATTTTTGCGATTTGATGTCCCAGACATCTCGGACTCGTTGAATCGCTTGTTTGCACTCGATTCATCCATTCAGAATCAGAATTCCAGCCCTAAAGTGCTTTGCGGTTGTGTGTGCACTGTACGAGTATTTCCGGGCGACAACTTGATGGTCCACAAAGCATTGGATATTTGCCGCCCTGGTGACGTTATCGTCGTCGATAGCCATGGCCATCGATCCATGAACGCAGTTCTTGGAGATCTAATCTGCGCAAAGGCAAAGCATCGCGGAATTGCAGGGTTCATTGTCGATGGGCTTGTTCGCGATATGCCCACCATTAATGAACTTGACTTTCCCGTTTTCGCGCGTGGCACAACTGCTGTTGGCCCATTGCATCGCGGGCCAGGTGAAATCAATTATCCCATTTCGTGTGGTGGCGTTGTCATCAACCCTGGCGATGTGATCGTTGCCGACTCTGCGGGAATTGTCGTGATT
>JANMNK010000214.1:0-9901 GCA_031373875.1 Pirellulaceae bacterium
GAAAGTACCGCACCGGCATCTTCACCGCAAACGAAAACCGAACCGACACCAACGACTGCGATGCCAACCGCTGCGACCGAGTCGGCGCCAAACAAGGAACGATCGCAGCGAACGCCAACCCGCACAAAAGCGATTGCTCCACCGAGCACAAAACCAGATTCGATAAAACCGGAAACCTCTCTCGCAGCTCAACAAAAAGAACAACCAACACAAAAAGAACTAACAATTAGTACCGATGCTAGGACGGTCAATCCGCCTGCGCCTCCTGTCGCGACCGTCCAACGATCCCCGGCGCAAACAGAGCAACCGATCATACCTAGCACTGCGACCATACCTACCACTGCAACTGTTCCAACACAGGCATCCAAACCTGCAGCGTCTGAATCAACGCAAAGATCTTCTTCAGTTGCGGCATCCAGTTCGACTAAATCTACCCTTGGCAAGAAATCGACCCGAAGCAAACGGAAAGCCAAACGTCCTGTATGGTTTATCCCAGCATTGTTTGGTGGTGCAACGGTTATCCTGATCGGCTTGATAGTTGCTTTCCTGCAAAAGCCCAAACAGCCGACGACGACGGATACGAAGTCCAGGGAAGTTGTCACGACAACACCCGGCGAATCCACAAATTCGACGAACACGTCCGAAGAACCTGCTCCGACGAGTAATCCGCTTGACGAACAATTTGTCGCCCAAGATGACGATGGCAGTTTGCCTTGGATTCCTCCTCATGCAAGCCAACCTTTTTCGGTTGACATGATTCCGCCGGGAGCTCACGGGTTTATCTTTATTCGTCCCGACACGTGGCTCGAGTCGCCCGAGGGTCTGGGAATTGTCGATTTACTGGAGACCGAAGTCGGTCCTCTGTGGAAAGAACTGCAAAGCATCGCAGGTGTTCCACCTTCGCAAATTCGATCCCTAGCGATCAGCATATTCACGGGCGAGTCGGGTTGGCCTCACTACGCGTATCGGATTGATCTTAAGGAAAAAATGACCATTTCCGAATTACGTGAGCTTTGGAAAGACCCGACAGAGGAATCGCTAGATTCAAAGAACTCGATCCTGGTATCCGGCGAACGAGCTTACTATATTCCTAAACAACCGATAGTAAACGCAACATCCATCGAGACCTTTGCAGTCGGCCCCAAAACTACCATTCGCGAATTGGCGGAACTCAAGGGAGCCATTGCCCCTCAGCGGAAACAGATCGAGGAACTGCTTCGATCGACGGACTCGAAATCCGATTTAACAATCGTCGTCGCGCCGAATTTTCTTTTCACGGATGCAACTCAAGTATTATCAACCTACGCACCGACCATCGTTTCGGACCTGGAAACATTGGTTGGCACTAAAATGCGTGCGGGATTATTCACGACCACGATCGCGCCGCAGTGGTATGTCGAATTTCGTTTGTTGGGTGAGTCAGAACAGAACGCGGGGCAACTCGTCGTGGACTTGAAGAAGAGATTTTCCGAGATGGCAGACAAGGTCGAGTCGGCATTCGTTCAGTCGCCGCCCCATCCTCATTGGCGCGCCGTCGCATCACGCTTTCCGCAAATGTTACGATCCTTGCAAAAGCACCAACGCTTTGGAGTGGAGAACGGACAAACCATTTCCAATTTTTATCTCCCGTCTTCTGCCGCACCTAATTTGGTCTTAGCAAGCTGGATGGCAGTCCAGCAACCGATGGCCGCACCCATCAAACCTGCCACCGTGACCAACACGGCAAAGCCATTGACGCCAGAGCAAATGCTCGATCGCCCGATCACAATTGCCTTTGACCAAGAATCCCTCGAAGTCGCTCTGCAGTCCATATCGGAAGAAACGAACCGCGACTTGCCCGCTGGTACCCAACCCCTCGTAATGGAAATTGTGAACGCGGCTCTTGAACGCGATGGCATTACGCGGAACCAACAGATAAAAGAATTTAAACACAAACAACAACCACTGCGCGCTGTGTTGCTCGATCTGGTGTTGCGTGCAAATCCTGTTCGCACCGTCAAACTACCAACCGAAACGGATCAGAAACTTGTCTGGATACTAACCGACGATCCTAAAAACGCTGGAAACAAATTGATCCAAATCACGACGCGCCGAGCAACGACCGAAGCAAATATCACGTTGCCCACGGAGTTTATTCCAAAGTGATTTATTAACTCCACGACATGGTTAGAATCTCGACGAGTTCACATTTTCGAATTGTGGCTATGGTCGTTTGCGTTCGATGACGCAACAAAGCGTCAGCATCTGCCAAAGTTCGCTAAAACATTGCGTCCGGTGTTGCAAATAGAATATACGAATATTGAGTCAGCATCCCCACGCGACCCTACTGGCAATTTGGCGAGAGAGCAACTAGGCTTTGGCATGTACTTAGGAGGTAATTTAAATGGGATCAGCTAGCTCCATGAAACAACTCGATCAGCTTAAAAATTTGGTAATCATGGCGTCGGCCGATGGGGCCTTGTCTGAACGCGAAATCGCTTTCTTGGTCGATCGATGTTCGGCTCTTGGGCTGGATGAAGCGGACTTGGAAAAATCGATCGACTTTGCATTGAGCGATCAAGCTTCCATCAAATTGCCGGCGACGAAAAAAGACCAAATCGACATGCTGAGCGATCTCATCCGTATGATGGCGGCCGATGGGAGCTTGAGCGAAATTGAAAAGCGTTTGTTCGCGCTTGCATCGGCTCGAATGGGCGTCGACAAAAAAGAAATCGACGGGCTCATCGATCGACTTGTCGGAAAGAAACATTGACTCGCATCAAGTTGCATCCGCAGCGGAAACGGGTTCGAGGCACTTGGCTCCCTCATTGCGAGCGTTGTTCACATGCGAGCTGACTTCGGTTAGCGACCACCAATCATTCGGTGCGGCCCGGATCAGCGAGTTGATTTCTGCGCCGTCCTCCAGTTCAGGGTCGAGCCAACGCATTGCGTCTTGCGTATCAAAAATGACCGGCATACGATCGTGGACAGCCGACGTAACTTGATTTGCAGGCGTCGTGATAATCGTCGTCGTCAGCAGCGTTTCTTTGGGGCTCACTTTGTGGTTGGCTTCCCATAACCCTGCCATGCAGAAAGCTTGATTGTCCTGGCGATGTATCCAGAACGGCCGTTTCGCTTTCTCGGTCCTCAGCCATTCATAGTAACCGTCGGCTATGATCACACAACGTCGCTTGACTAAAGCTTTACGAAACGAAGGTTTCTCGGCCACCGTTTCTCCGCGCGCGTTGATCATGTTATTACCAATCGCCAAATCTGCGGACCAGGGCGGAACGAGTCCCCACCGCATGATGCAAGCCCGCAAGTCGGACTTGGGTTCGGGCATTGTCAATGTCAAGATCGATTGTGTGGGAGCAATGTTGTAACGAGGTGGCAAATCGGGCATGTCGAGAATGGACAATCCCGGGAAAAGCTGCTGGACCCAATCGGATGCAGGTGTTTTCAACGTGAATCGTCCGCACATAATCGCGCAATCTCCACAATTCGAATTCCGTTGTTAAGGTAATCCGTATGAGTGCATCGTAGATTGTCGCATCTTGTGCGACAATGCATTTCCCAAATAATATCGTTGATCTCGTCCAAGGAATCTGTACGTGCAGTCGATCGAGCCATCACCATTTCGCGACCGATTTTATTTTCCTCTCGCCGAGAAAAGCGGTCGTGAGAAGATTTATCTCGATGGCAACTCGCTTGGACCGATGCTGCGTGCGATTCCTGAGCACCTGCAATCTGTGGTGCAAGATCAGTGGGCCGAGCAACTAATCGGGGGCTGGAATGCCGGTTGGATGGAATTGCCAACACGCTTGGGTGACATGATCGGCCAGATCATCGGTGCTCGGCAAGGTGAGACGCTGATTGCAGATTCGACCTCCGTCAACTTATATAAATTGGCCGTCGCCGCACTTGGTGAACGACCCGACCGAAACCAAATACTGACCGACAACAGCAATTTTCCATCCGATCGTTATGTATTGGGTTATTTGAATCATTCAGCGGACCAAAGAATTGAGCTTCGGACGATTCCTTGGAGTTATGGTTCCTCGACAAGTTTTCTCGCGGCGCTAGAACAATCCATCACGCCTCGGACCGCTTTGATTTCTCTTTCGCATGTTGACTACCGCAGTGGCTATGCGTTCGATATCCCGGCGGTTACCGAAATGGCTCATCGATACGGCGTGAGGGTGTTATGGGACTTGAGCCATAGTGTGGGAGCGTTGCCAATCGAGCTCGCCGCATGCCAAGCTGACTTGGCCGTTGGATGCACCTATAAATTCCTGAATGGCGGTCCAGGTGCACCGGCATTTCTGTATGTTCGACAAGACTTACAAAGGCTGCTTGCGAATCCTATCGCGGGCTGGTTGTCCGCAGCGAATCCGTTTGCATTTGGCGACCAGTTTGAACCCAGCAACTCCATTCGTCGATTCTGGGTCGGTACGCCGCCTATTCTGTCGATGGCGGCAATCGAGCCTGGATTGCGACTCACGCTCGAGGCCGGTCTCCCATGGATTCGCGAACGTTCATTGCAACTCACCAGGTATTTCATGGATCAATCCACAAAGCGATTAGATGCATTGGGCTACCAAGTCGTAACACCGAGTGCCCCTGAACGACGAGGTTCTCATGTAGCTCTAGCCCACCGAGAAGCTTGGCGTATAACCCAAGCCCTCATCGACCTGTACGACATCATTCCCGATTTTCGTCCGCCCAATATCGTTCGAATCGGTATCGCACCACTCTTCACCGGCGCTGCGGAACTGGACCAAACAGTCGAAGCTTTAGAAAAAATTATCCGCAACCATGAGTTCTTCAGATACACCGAAACCAAATCCGGTGTGACCTAAAAGTAGACCTCGCTTGCCGAGCGAGGTCGAACGAAGGGAAATAATCATCGGCTTCGTTATTGTTTTTTAATGACCGTTGCTTGGCGTTGGAATGTAAACTTGTGCCGCGTAAAACTTTGCTTCTTTTAGTTTCCGCTGGGCTCGCGGGAACTACTTGTCATGTTGCGATGGAAGGATTTTTTGGATTGCTGGTGCAATACGCTCGGTCCATGCTTGGTGCATACCGGGGCTGGGGTGAAGTTTGTCTTCGGCTAGCCATTCTTCGCAATTGCTAATTGCCAGTCGCGATAAGTCTGAAACGTCCAGAAACGTGATTCGTCCTGTTCGACAACTATCGCCCAGGATCTGATTGAACCGATGGATCTCGGCGGATATTCGTGCTCGATCGCGGCCTTCGGCAAAGGGCGTTACACTCCAATCGGGAATACTGATCACTAAAATTCGGTCCGCATTGTTGCCAGCCAGCGAGAGCGCAACCTCAACGAGCTTTTCAAAATTTATCTGAAACTCCTCCACCGACCGCCCTCGATACTGATCATTGACACCAATCATCAAGGTCACAACATTCCATTCTCCCAACAATGACCGGGTCTCGATTGCGCCCAAAAGTTCGTCCGAGGTCCAACCAGTCTTGGCTACGATAGTTGGTGGCTCAACGTCGTCTAATTTTTCTCTCAGCGTATCGCAAACAAGCTCGGGCCATCGATCGCACTCTGCGACGCCTTCGCCGATCGTGTACGAATCACCAAGACACAGCATTCTGATTTTTCCCATATTTCCAGGCTTTTCTAGCAATTTGGAATTTCGTGTCACCAACGCCTCGTCCCCAGACACTTGTTTATAGCGAAAACAGAGCGTGCCATTGAAACCCTGTTGGGTTCTTTCCGGTCAATCGACCTCAGAAGTTCGCTGCAAACAACAATAACCACTACACTAACACTACTTTTGTAAAATCGAGTTGAATGATGGCCAGCGTAATGAATCTCTCGGATAACCAATTGTGGGCGAACGTATTGCATGATGATCGCGACGCGTTTGAGACAGTAGTCGCTCGTCACCAGTCCGCCGTGACTGCGATTGCCTTCAGTGTCTGTGGTGATTTCGTACAGAGTGAAGATATCGCTCAGGATACATTTTTGACAGCTTGGTCCGAACGACGAACGCTTCAAGATCCCGAGCGGCTTCGTGGTTGGTTGTGTGGAATCGCAAGAAACAAAGCTCGCAATTCCAGGCGAAGCCAAAATCGCTCGCGAGCATTTTCAAATGACATCGACTCGTTGCCATCAGACGAACATCCGTACGAACATGCGGTCAGCCAAGAGGAGTCGGATCTTGTACGCCGAGCGCTCGAAGAGCTACCGGAAAACTATCGCGAACCGTTGGTGCTCTATTATCGCGAAGAACAATCTGTCGCCGAAGTCGCAAGCAGTTTGGAATTGTCGGAATCGGCCGTCAAGCAACGATTGTCGCGCGGGCGAGAAATGTTGAGAGCGCAAATGCTCGAAGTGGTCGAACGCAGCCTTCGAGCGTCGCGTCCTACGTCTGCCTTTACCGCCAAAGTAATTGCTGGGTTGTTTGCCGCAGGTGTGTCCGCCAAGAGCGCGACGACGGCTTCGGCTGCATCCTTTACAGCGTTTTCGGCTGCCAAGGTTACGCCTGCCACCGTGGCGGCGGTTGGGAAAGTAGGGTTGGTTGGAACTGCTGGGTTGGCAGGGGCAATTGGTGGATCGCTCGTTGGCATTTTGGGTGGATATTTAGGAAGTTGGATTCCGGCACAATTCGCACCTACAGCTACGGAACGCGATGAGCATCTTCGTATTGGTCGACGCATGTTGCTGGTCAGCACCCTTGCATCGATAGCTTTGCTGTTCGCCATACTCGCCACCGTCGGCAAAGTTCCTTGGTGGGGGACGATGTTGATCGTCATCACGTGGATGGTCATTTTCATGACCTATTGCTTTGTTGAAGGCGTGACCGGTGCGATTCGCGTCGCTCGCATCCGTCAATTGCATTCGCCCGAATCGGATCCGAACAATTCGCGTGCTCGACAATTTGTCGTCAATCGACAGCGAGGTATACAAGGTGTCGCTTGGAAAGGCCGTGTATATCAAAGCGAAAAACGATTCTTGGGACTGCCGTTCATTGATATTCAAGTCGCGACGCCCTTGATCGACGGCAAGGGCCAGCAACCTCGGCACGCTCGCGGTTGGATTGCGATCGGCGATCGTGCCACGGGGTTTATCGCAATTGGTGGTATTGCAAAGGGTATCATCAGCATGGGTGGGTTATCTGTCGGCGCTTTGAGTGTCGGTGGTATGTCGATTGGCTTATTGTCTTTGGGTGGATTGGCGATTGGTGGAATCGCAGCTGGCGGACTCGGCATCGGGTGGCTAGGAATCGGTGGTTTCGCACTCGGGTGGAATGCTCTCGGTGGAGGTGCGATTGCGTGGAACGTCGCGTGCGGTGGAGGCGCACTGGCACGACACGCTGCGTTCGGCGGCGGAGCCATTGCCACAGATATTGCAATGGGTGGAAGCGCCACTGCGATGCACGCGAATGATGAAGTTGCAAAAGCTTTTTTTGCCGACCATTGGATGCCGCATGCGTTGAATTGGACGACCAAACACTCGGTGTTGTTTACGATGATAACGGTCGCCGTTTCATTCGTGCCAATGCTGGTTATGGTGCCACTCGTGTCGGTCATGTATCGTCGCAAAACGGAGACTGCGACGGAGCAGACGACTGAAGAGTAGGGCTCCAGTATTGGGGGGCATCACCATTTGTTTCGAGCAAATCCCCTTGAGATCCTTGATGCGTTAAGATGGATGCGTTTCGTGTCCATGCTGTTTGGTATCAAAGAACCCACCGATGCTTGAAACCGTTCGCAATTTATTGACAGCTCAATATCACGCCGCTCTCTGCACGCTTGATCACTGTGTGGAAAAATGTCCCGACTCGAGTTGGAACGCACCTGTGGCTAGATACCCCTTTTGCCAAGTTACGTTCCACACGCTGTTCTTCCTGGATTACTATCTCAGTCAAGATGAACCATCGTTTTTGCGACAATCGTTCCATCTTGAGAACGCATCGTTCTTTAACGATTACGAACAGCTTGAATATCGCGAGCCAGTGGAGTTATACGAACGAGGCGACATAATCAAATACATGAGTTACTGCCGCCAGAAAGTTATTGATGTGCTTGCAGAGGAAACCGAGGCATCGCCAGGCGGTCCAACGAAATTTCCAGGACGCAATTTTTCCCGACTGGAACTGCATGTCTACAATATTCGACACATCCAGCATCACGCCGCTCAGTTGAGTCTGCGTCTCAAGCTGGATCATCAGATCGAGATAAACTGGGTGGGATCAGGTTGGTCAGCTATCATCTCCTAGGGGTTAGTTTTTAAGCGAAGGCTCATTTATCACCATTCGGCCTGCCACGTTTCCTTGGAAATTGCAAATTAGTTCGTCCTGCGGCTGTGTACTTTGTAAAATTTCTGGATTCCAGAACTTTGCAAAGGACTCGGTCGTCTATCCCGTCGTCTGCCATTCAAAACCCATTGGAGAGTTATCATGCAAAGACAATTTGACCGACGATCCGCGCTGGCTGCGTTGGGAGGTGCGACGCTAAGTGGGCTGATTGCACCCAAGGCAAACGCGGCCTGTTGTTATTTTGCTGCCAAAGACAAGGACGTCAATCAACCGGCACAAAAGGCTTTCATTACTTGGGAGCCCCGTCGCGAACGCGAAGCTTTCACGGTCCAGCCGAAGTTCGAAGGTAGCGCTACCGAGTTCGGCATGGTAATCCCAACGCCATCGAAGCCGAAACTCGATGAGATGCCGCGAGATTTCTTCAAAGAACTCGCTGTCTTTACCATCCTCGAGCCGATGCCGCTCGACAAATACAAATCCGTCACATTATTCAGATCGCGTGCAGCGGGCGCCTCAGACCGTGTCGCTTTCTCGAGAAAGAGAGTCGAAGTTCTCGAAGAAGGCGTGGTGGGTTCCCTCGACTACAAGATTATTCGAGCCGAGGATGCCAAAGATCTTTTCAACTGGTTGGATGAGCACAAGTACCAATACTCGGGCGACGAAAAAACGCTCGATCATTACATCCAAAAGCAATGGTACTTTACCGTGATGAAAATCGATCCCAAACAAATGAAGCCTCGTGCGGACGGCACTTATGAAGGCAACGTAACCCCGACACGCTTCACATTCACAACTCCCGAGCTGATCTACCCGCTTCGAATAACTCAGATCAGCGTAAAAGATTTTACAGAAGCCCTCTTCTACGTTCAGTCGCCCGATAAAGTCGACTTGCAAGATACGTTCAGCTACCAATTCACATGGCAGCCGATGTGGGCTCAAGCGATGGGTTTTGCCATCAAACGCACCGCTAGCGAGGAAGAATGGCTGAAGCACATCGAGTCCCATTTGCCGGAATACGCCAAGACCGTCGCTCAATTGCAAGGTGACGAGATCAAGCCTGCCACGCTTGAATGGACTAAGAAAATCTTGAAGAAAGAACTGGATGTTATCGATGGGACTGAAAAGTATAATCGGGACGCTCCCGCAGAGGACGTCCAGAAGTTGAAGATACTTCGCGGCTATGTCCAAGAGGGGCAGGTACTGACCAAGTTCCGCAAGGTGTTTCACAAATCCGAGATGCATGATGACTTGAAGATCGTGCGGGCGAGTGCGGGGGGGAAGCCGGATGATACGGCGTATTACGAAATCCTGCCTACTTCGCCGCCTTGATCTACCTGTTGCCGATTGCCTTGGAGAAACATCATGCCTTCCCTGCGTCTTTTACCGCTACTGTTCTTGGCTTTCTCGTTGGCGATGCCATCAAGTCCGGCTCAGCAAAGCTATCGGCCCGGCACGTCGCGTGACGATCCCATCGACTCGCCCCGCGATCTGAGCGGCTATTCAGTTCGATCGCCGCGTGTTCGATTGATTCATACGACCGATCCAAGACTACCGGGCGGATCCATGTATCTGCAGCAAGTCGATCCTTGGCTTGGTTATCTTTGGGGGCGAGAATTATTGCAGCGAGAATT
>JANMNK010000251.1:0-3465 GCA_031373875.1 Pirellulaceae bacterium
GAGGTGACGCGAATTTTCGAGCCGACTTTGAGGTCTTCGAATTTACACGCAACGCCGTCGCACAGGAACGTCGCTTCTTTTGCAACGTGGTGGCAGCACTCCTTGCCTTCAGCGTTCGCCATAATCAGTTTCTTGCCCTTGCGTCGGACGAAAAATCCTTCGGAAGTGATCGGAAACGCTTCGGTTGTTTGGGCTGATGCGTCGTGCATTGCTTCTTTCTTGTCATCATGATTCTTGGTCATTGTAATTGCCTTTCAGTTGGGTATTTAAACAACATGCCGTTTGGAAAAGTCTCCATTGGCTCCTCGTAACTTGCGTCGTTGCACTACAGTACTTGTAGGCGGGAATCGGCTGGCTACTACGCGATTAGACAGCGATTGTTCTATCTTCGGCTGGGCCTAAGAAGATTAGGGTTGAAGGTCGCGAGCAAACCGGTCGATCGCGTTATCGGTCGCCTGTTTGTCGTAGCCATAGCGTTCTTGCAGGATTGCAGCTAGTCGGTTGCGATCTCCGTTGATGGAGACAAGATCAGCTTCGCTGAACTTGCCCCAAGTAAGCTTTATCTTTGTACATGCCGCATCCCAGTTACTCGTGACTTGTTCCCACTTCATTTTTGGGGCTCCCTTGTTCAGTTTCCGGTTGGTGAGAAAAATATTTCCGAATGTGAGCGGCGACTTGAGGATCGGTCATTTTGTCTGCAGCTTCGACGCTGGAAACGCGTCCCTTGACATGCAGCGCTTCGAGCCGTTTGGTGAATTCGCCTTTCGCTTCCCCGGGCCCGAGAATGAGCATGGACTCGATATCCGCGAGAGCATGAATGACTTCGTCGTAAAATTTTTGAGTATGAGCGGCTGCTTTGCGTTGCAGGCGATCTTCGGCAACAAAGTCATTGCGCGTATAGTAGTTCTTGACACGCTTTTCTCCCGGAGCGGAAGCATGCGAGTCGGATTCGCTGGCGAAATGCAAAATGGTTTCTTCGTCGTCTTTAAGAATCACGACGACAGCTTTCTGATGGTCGATCCAAATTCCCGCTTGGTTTTTCATTTTGGTTACTTTCTCCGTACAAGTTTCTTGTAATTGCTGTCGGGCACGTCCGTTTGCGGATGAAATCGCTTTCGCGAATTCTTTCTAATACTTCCTTCTCGTATGGAAGCTCATTGCGTAACAGCGATAAACAAACAAAGTGATTAGCGATGCATTCATTGCCATGATAAGGCTGAAATAATCAAAACCGGGTTTCGTGCTGAATTGCGATAACGATCCCATCCAGCCACCCAGCAATGCGCTAGCAATGCCTAGGGGCAAAGCCACAGCCAGTCCTCCTGCGTTCGGACCTGGCAAAGCTGGCTTGGCAATTAAACCAGCCAGTAATCCAAACACAGCCCAAGCGATAAAATTCATAGTGTCGACTTTCAAGGAGAGGAATGGGTAAGTCACTTTTTTAATACGGCGGTCATTGGCGTGTCCAAAGCGAAATGCCGTTCGCAGTCATTGGCAATGATCGACGCGTTGTCTATTCAATTGGGTTCGGTTTCGTTCTTTGCAAGAGCATGTTCCAACAAAAATACTTGCACCATCGCGCCCGTTGTAAATGCATGCACGATCGCACCGTTGGCTAGTTCAATTTCCGCTGAGGCTTCGAGCACTTTTCGTCCGGTGACGCGTTCGATCTCTGATCGCATTTCATCGGATGAATTTAGAAAAAGTTGCCGATGGAATTCTTGGACCTTTGCTGCTCCATCTGGACTTTGTGCCAAATCCTTTTCGGCGGGAGATAAAGCATCTTGAAGCGTGACAACCAAGGTGAGTTCACTGAGGACTGCGGTTACAGAACGGGGAGCGTGGCCCGTCCGCAGTTCCTGCAACCGACATGCAATAGTTGCAAGCTGTTTCTCGGAGTCTATGTTGGTTTCGGTCATTTGGTGTTCCATTCGAGAACAGCTATTTTCGTCACAAAATTCAGGAAAGAATGGAGTGGCTTTGAGCTGATCAAATGGCTTTGTAATCGGAATCACGAATCCGTGGGCAAAAAAAAACCGATGTGACGGAATTCACGCAGGAGTTCCGCAACATCGGTTTACTTTTCAACGGGCCGCTCGGATCGCCCGAACTGCTCTTTTAACTAGTCTTCCGAAAAACGCCTTTGTCAAGTGAAGCGAGCATTATCATGCGTCGTCACTTGATCTCGATGTAATCAGTGTACAGAACGTCGAACTTGAAACAAGCCAGAGAAATGGAGAATTGACTGGAGTACCACGCCGAAACATGTTAAGGCGCGTTGATGTCGTGTCTTTTGTAACCCTATCACTTGGAAAAATTATTCGCAAAGAAATCTCAGAATTTGAAGATTTGTTTTCGCGAACACTTTGGCAAAAAGAGAACGGCAAAATGGCTTATACCATTGGCATGTACTGGGCCTCGAAGTCTCCATTCATGCGAAAGTGAGGAAGAGTTGGGCAAATCGTTTGTTCTAGATGCGGACAAAAAGCGGGAGATTATCAGTAAAATCGGAAACGGTCGCTGTAAATGGTCGCTGTGAACGTATCGTCCTTTGGGAGACTCGAATTGCATTTCACGCTTTAGGAAATTGCAATGATGTCTAAATCATTAACGATCACTATCGTTTGATTTTGCATGATCGCGATAAGGGGTGCTGTTGATTACTTTTCCCACCGTTGAAGTGCACTAGTCGCTCATGTAGCATTTCTTGATAGGTGCGGTTTGTTGCGAATAGTAACTCGAGTTCCCTGTTCAGGAACTTTGTGGTCAATCATCGAACTTGGCAAGTATGGAAACCAATTGGGAGAGAACGCGTGAAGTCACAGGGCGAAATCGAAGCGGCTGTGTGCAAAGGTATGGCGCAGTTCGAACAAGAGTATATGGGCCGAGGCCCCAAGGACATTCGGGCTTATTTGATTGGTGATTTGCTCGTTGTTCGTTTGCAAGGCGTCCTTACTGCGGCGGAGCAACATCTGGTTTCTACGCTTCCGCCAGAGAAAGGTCGTGACTTGCTCAAGCAGGTTCGTACGCAGCTTATCGAAATCGCACGACCGGCTTTGGAAAAACTCGTTCAAGAAATAACCAACACCGAGCCTCGAAGCATGCATCACGACATCAGCACAGTGACTGGTGAAGAAATCGTAATCTTTTCATTGAACGAAACGCCGCTGTGTCGAGATACGAAGAAGAAGTAAACGAGCGAGAGGTTCGTCAAACTTAAAAGTTAGGGTTTGTATGTTTTTGTGCGAGGACATCCCGTCCGCAGAAGATTAGAGATTGCGGGCGAGGCGCCCGCACACCATCTCTAAAGTCTAATCTGGACAAAGCACTAGCTTGGGTTCTTGCGTCGTTCCAACCATTCGGTGTGGAAAGTTCCCGGCATATCCGTGCGTTGATATGTGTGAGCTCCAAAATAATCGCGTTGAGCTTGGAGTAGGTTGGCAGGCAATCGCGGAAGTCGATAGC
>JANMNK010000256.1:0-10186 GCA_031373875.1 Pirellulaceae bacterium
TTCTTAATCATCGCGATAATGAAAGCCCCAATCAGCGTGCCAAATATTTTCCCTTGCCCACCCATGAGCGATGTGCCACCAACGACAACTGCCGCAATCACTTCGAGTTCGTACATCAATCCGAACTTTGGATCGCCGGCGGACAGTTGCGAAGTAAGCACAATGCCTCCGAGTCCAGCGAGCGTCCCGCAAATGGTATAGACGGTCAACAACACTAGTTTAACTGGAACTCCCGAGAGACGCGCGGCTTCGGCATTCCCGCCGATCGCATAGACGTAACGACCGAAAACCATTCGCGACATGACGATATGCGCAATGACATAGAGTATTATCATCAGCAAAACGGGGTTTGGGATTCCCCAAGTCTGACCGCCGCCAAGCCAAAAAAAGCTGGATGGCAATTCCGGAATCGATCGCCCGCCCGAAAGCCGGAACGACAAACCACTTGCCATCATCATCATGCCCAAAGTCACGATGAACGGCGGCACTTGAAATTGCGTCACCAGCAAGCCATTAAAAGCACCTGCGAGTGCACACAGTCCAATGCCTGCCGTACCAGCCACAACTACCATCAGCAAACTGGCTGAGGTTCCCCCACCCCAATCGCGTATTACAATTGCCGTCACCACCGAAGCTAACGCGACGAGCGAACCGACGGAAAGATCAATTCCCGACGTGATGATGACCATCGTCATGCCGATTGCAATGATGGCGTAGATCGAAGTTTGGTTTGCGACCCCAAGCAGATTGCTGACTTTGAGGAAATCGGGCCAAGTATACGATTCGGGCACGACGCATTTGGCTGCACCAACTGTTGGGAATCTGTCGTAGACGGTCCATTTCGAAGTAACTTGGTTTGCAGCGATGGCGTCAATTTGTTTACCTTCACCAATTATCGATTCGATTGCCGTCCGTGCATCCGATGCGTCCCCTGCGATACGGCCCAAAATGTTTGCACCGCCCGTTTCCAACCTCCGAGCAGCAGCATCTGCAAAAGCGATGTCTTCGGGAATATCGCGAGTCACGATGAGTACGTTTGCGGACTTGGGCGATTGCTTGAGAATTCGCTCCGCCACTTGCCGACCAGCGTCTGCGCCCGTTGGATGCTGCTCTTTTAAAGTCAGTAAACTGAACAGAACGGCGAGCAACAGGAGCATGAATACCATGCCGTAATCGCGAATGAATGGGTTGGCCAATAAATTATTTTGCGTTTTCGCCATCATGTCGCAGCCACTGCTAGTTCCATTATTTGTTCGGGAGTTGCTGCAGCAACATCCTTGATTTCGCCCGTAATGCGACCTTGATGCATGACGATCACGCGATCACTCATCCCCATGATTTCGGGCAATTCCGAGCTGATCAATAGGATCGCCTTTCCTTGCTTTGCCAATTCGTTAATGAGCAAATAAATTTCGTACTTCGCTCCCACATCGATTCCGCGTGTTGGCTCGTCAAAGATCAATATATCCGCTTGTCGCTCAAGCCACTTTGCGAGGACGACTTTCTGCTGATTTCCGCCTGATAGATTGCGAGCAAGTTCCTCTTGGTGTGGAATCTTGACTGTTAATTGAGTTACGTACCCCGCAAAGGCTTGTCGCTCTTGTCGTTCTCGCACAAAACCGTAGAAGCTAAGTCTTGGAAGATTTGGCAGTCCGAAATTCTGCCTCACGCTGGCACCTAAGATCAGGCCCTGCCCTTTTCGATCTTCTGTCAGCAGACAGATACCGGCGGCGATTGCGTCCCGCGGACTGCGGATTTTTTTTTGCACTCCGTCAATGGCGATCGAGCCCGACTCAGGCTGATCTGCTCCGAAGATCAAACGAGCTAGTTCAGTCCTGCCGGCACCAACCAACCCAGTCAGCCCAAGCACTTCGCCGGAACGTATCTCGAATGATACGTCTCGCACCGATCTCCCACGAGTAAGACCGGTTACCGTCAAGCGAGCTTTACCGACCGTATAATGATGTTTAGGGAACTCATTTTGTATTTCCCGGCCAACCATCATTTCGATCATTTTCTGACGCGTAAGAAGCTCGATAGATGACTCGCCCACCGTCTCGCCGTCGCGAAGAACGAGAACACGATCGGCGATTTCAAAAATCTCATCTAAGCGATGGCTGATGTAGATGACGCCGATACCACGTTGTTTTAGGTCGCGAATGATTTTGAATAGATACGTAACTTCTTGAGGCGTCAGAGCCGCCGAAGGCTCGTCCATGACGATTAAACGAACATCCTGCGAAAGTGCTTTTGCGATTTCCACCGTCTGTTGTTGCGCCACGGACAGTTCACCACACAACGCATCCGAATCGATTGAGACACCAATCAATTCGAAAAGCTCGCGTGTCCGCCGACGTTCCTCGCCACGACCAATCCAAGCTTTACTGGACTCACGGCCCAGGAAGATGTTTTCCCAAACCGGAAGCCCTGGTATGAGATTAAACTCTTGATAGATCATTCCAATGCCAGCCGCGATTGCCGTTTTAGGATTAGCCAGGGTGACATCGGTTCCATCGATGCGAATCGAACCACTGTCTGGTTGAAGAGCACCGCCAAGCATTTTGATCAACGTGCTTTTACCAGCACCATTTTCGCCAAGCAGCGCTAGCACTTCACCACGACCCAGCGTCAGATCAACACCTTTCAAAGCGCAAACGCCTGGAAACGATTTCTCGATTCCCCGCATCTCAAGCAACGGCATTTCATTTCGATCTGTACTGGAAACGGGCATTCGCTTTTCTTTCCCCCGTAGCACGGAATTCATTCCGTGACGTCCCCAGATATTTCCAGTAACTGTCTCAAACGCTTCTTCCGCGTTTCTCGGAATTCAAAAACCCCAGCAACTTATTTCTGTTCTTTAAGCTCTGGATCGTTTTCCGCGTCTTCTTTGTAATATAGCTTGGAAGGAATCAAAATCTCCGATTCGACTTTTTCGCCATCAAAGTTTGCGATGATCTTTTCGATGGTCGTTTTTCCGATTTGGTCAGGGAACTGAATTGGATCGCAGACGATTTTCCCGTCGCGAATCGCTTGTTTGCCGATCAACTGACCGTCGAAGGCGATGATGCGCACTTGTTCTTCTTTGCCAACACTTTCCAATGCCGATCGGGCACCAAGGGCTGAGGGGTCGTTAATCGCAAAGATCGCTGCCAGATCCGGATTGGCTTCGATCGTGTCCTTTGCCGCTTTGAAACCTTCGTCCCGAACGCCGCCACCATCGAGTGTCGCGACAATCTCAATTTTGTCGTTGCCTTCGACTGCATTGTGTGCGTCGACGATTTCGGTGAATCCTTTGACCCGCAACTGACACGACTCGGCTTGAGGAAAATGCAGGACGGCGACTTTACCTCCCGAACTGCCAAGCAATTTCACCATCGCTTCACCAGCAAGTTTACCGCCTTGATAATTGTCTGTTGCAACATGGCAAACAACTTTGCCCTCTGTACCGTCGTACTTGATATCGTTAGTAAACACTGGAATGCCAGCTTCGTTCGCTTTCTTGATCGCGGGGCCGATCGATTGCGAATCGCATGGGTTGAGTACTATCGCCGAAACGCCCTTGACTATGAATTCATTGATCTGATCCGCTTGTCGCTTTACATCGCGCTCGGCCGATACAACGATCACCGCGTAGCCATGCTTTTCGGCTTCGATCATCATGATTTCGGCGATCACTTTGAAAAACGGATTCGTAAGTGTAAGAGCAGAAAAACCGATTGTTCCCTTGATCTTTCCAGGAACTTGGGGCAGCGGATTCAACACATTCGAATTTTGGGTAGAAGTATTGGGAGGAGACTTCTTTGACGTACAACCAGGCAGGGTCAAGAATACCGCGAGAGCAAAAGCTACGGAAAATCGGAACATATGTGTATCTCCAAACGATGGTCGGTTACTAAAGAGTATTCTTAATGCTTGTGAAATTTGCGCGTCGCCACATGTAATTACATTAGCAGAAAACGCGTTACACGTTGCTGAGTTGAATACGTCCGCTGGGAAAAATCTATTTCTAGTCTTCGCGTGGGTCTTTCTCGGTCCGTTTCGGCCCCATAAACTAAGCGAGCTGTTCGGACACGACGGCGCGACGTCGACTGTTGCCGATGAGTTTTTTGTAAAAGGACGATTCGTGAATTTCTTAAGTCAATTGACCGGCTCATTTGCGTCCCCGTGTGCTGAGAATCCAACAGTTGCCATGGTCGAAGCGGCCTATCAACACCACGCTCTCAACTGGCGTTACATCAACTGCGAAGTTGCACCTGCGGATTTAGGCGATGCGGTTCGCGGGGCAGGAGCGATGGGATGGGCAGGTTTTAATTGCTCGCTTCCTCATAAAGTCACCGTCATTCCTTTTTTAGATGGATTGGGCGAATCAGCTTCGATCATCGGCGCTGTCAACTGTGTCGTTCGGCGAGATGGGAAGCTGATTGGCGAGAATACAGACGGCAAGGGCTTTGTTCAGTCGTTGCGCAAGCATCTCGATCCGGCGGGAAAGTCGATCGTTATGTTCGGTGCGGGTGGCGCAGCACGTGCCATTGGCGTCGAGTTGGCAATCGCCGGTGCAACGCGGATCGTTGTTGTCAATCGAACCGATTCACGAGGGCAGGTGCTGGTTGATTTGCTCAACGCGAAAACCAACGTCCACGCGACCTTGGAACGATGGGACAGTGAATATAATATTCCCAAGGTAACCGATATCGTCGTCAACGCGACCTCCATCGGTCTTTGGCCCGATGTCGATGCGAGACTGGGGATCAATATGGATTCGCTCGCGCCCGCGATAGTTGTTGCGGATGTGATTCCGAATCCACCTCGAACAAGGCTTATTCGTGAATCGGAATTACGAGGTTGTACCGTCATAGATGGCCTGGGCATGCTTGTGAATCAAGGCGTGATTGGTATTAAGTACTGGATCGGTGTCGATGTCGACCCTGTGGTGATGCGAGCCAAGCTGGAAAAAGTACTTGCGGTCGCTTAAGTTCTTTTCCCATCCCAATAACAGCGGTAACACGCAGCGCAAGCAGTTTGGTAAGCAAAAGTCCTGCAACTCAAGCAGAAATTGATGCGGACACCTTTCGAAAACTTGACGCTGAATTTTTATTGCGTTAGCGTATCGTTTAGCAAATACTCTGTTTGCTTGAGAATCACTTAGTTGAAAATCATTTACATAGGGCCGTATGAAATGTCAGTATTGTCAAAAACGTTCCTGAGACTTGCGCTCTCTGGGATTTTCTTCTTGCCTGCGATGTCGGCGTTCGCGGATGACGTGCAACAGAAATTTCTGCCCGAGGGAGTTACGAAAAAAGTCGGTGGCTACCGCCCTATGCGTGCCGAGATGGATAAAGAAGCCGACATCGTCAAGACCGCTCCTAAAGACCTTGTCGCTCCGAAGTATGGCGTAATCGAAATCGGCGACAAGAGTTGGACCTTTATTCTCGATGAACCAGAAGATAAACCCGCAACGCTTTATATCGACACCAACGGCGATGGTGACTTGACCAACGACCCGATGACAAAATGGGAATCGGAAACGCAGGGCGAGACGACGATGTACAATGGGCAGGGCCAAGTCGACTTGGGCAAAGGCGACGTGGGCGCGTTGGGCTTGTATCGATTCGACCCCAAAGACGAACGTCGAGCTCAGCTTAAAAATACGTTGATGTACTATCTTGATTTTGGATACGAATTCACATTCAAGCTTGACGACAAAGAATTCAGTACCTTCGTTGCGGGCAATTTGAGCCAAGACGAAACTTTGCCGATGGACCGCGACGGGAACGGGGACATCAGCCGCAATTACGAAATGGCTAAAGTCGGCGAGCCGTTTAATTTTACAGGCTCGACGTATGTACTAGGCGTGAACGAAGGCAAGCTGACGTTGGGAAAATCAAAAGAGACACTTCCACAAATGCAGATGCCACCTGACTTGGCTATCGGCAAGCCCGCACTGACGTTTACCGCCAAGACAATGGATGGAGCCGAAGTGAACTTTCCAAAACAGTACGCAGGCAAAATCGTCATGCTTGACTTCTGGGCAACATGGTGCGGGCCATGTATCAAAGAAATCCCGAATATGAAAGTCGCTTACGACGATTGGCACGACGAAGGCTTTGAAATTCTGGGAATTAGTTTCGACCAAGAGAACATGGAAGAAAAGATCGGCGAGTTCTTGAAAGAAAAAGAATTGCCCTGGCCTCAAATTTACGAAGGCAAAACATGGGATACAACCCTTGGCAAAATGCACGACGTCAGCGGCATCCCCTTTGTCCTGCTAGTAGACGGCGACTCCGGCAAGATCCTCGCGACCGCTCAGGAACTTCGAGGCGATAAACTCTCTGGTTTCATCGGTGAACAGATCAAAAAGAAAAACGGCAAAGAAGAATAAGCGTCCATCGAATATTTAGTTAACAGAAACGGTACTGAGAAATGGGCTCGGTACCGTTTTTTTATGGTTACCCTTCGGTACGTGCTTTGGTTTCCTGTCTTCGTTCATGCTTTCACAATTGCTGGAGTAGCTCAGGTCATTCGCCGCTGCCCCTCCCCGATATTCCTCGTCCGCCCTCCGAAAAACAAGCTGCCCGATTTCTTACCCCGCTTGTCCTTGGTACTGAAAAGAAAAGCAAATTCTCAAGGTAATAAATTGCGCTCGACGTGCTCTGTACTAACCGCGCATCCGCGACCGTCAGACAAGTTCAGGTAGAATACTCTCGCATCCGAGGGAATCGTCGCAGAAACCCGTTTCGTTGCCAAATCTATGTCCGCTGGAATCGACTCCCAAAGACGATCTTGCCATTTGCCAGCGTCCTTGGTGAAACACAGTTCTGCTGAAACGACCGGACCAGCCGAGTCATAAGTTGCCCAAGCTGCTTCCTGTGAGTTGCCTTGCTCAACTATCTCCGGCATCGGTTCCCCCCCGCGTAGCAAAGCGTTGGCAAATTGATGGATCTCTTCGGGGTTCTCTCCCGCTGCTCCATGCCCGTGCGGCATACGAATCCGAAGACACAAAGTGCGTTTCGCGGTCGGCAGACGGTAGGACTTCTGCCAGGAATCCATCGGATAAGCGAAGTCGTTTGTACCGTTCACCCATAGCATGGGCATCTTTGCAGCAGGCAGGTACGACGAAGGATCCCATTGCTTCAACCAACGAGCCGACTTGTCCTTACCGAGTTTCTCGAAGCTCGGCACCCAGACAGAGTTGTCACCCAGAAACCCGCAGCCATAAACGGGTGCCGCAAATTGAAATCGTTCGTCGATACCGGCAACAATACACGTTAGATAACCTCCCCACGAAATCCCCGTCACGCCAATCCGCTCAGCATCGACTTCGGGCAAAGATCGTAACAGCGAATGAGCGATCGCTACGGCGGAGACAGCATGATAGGTCCACTGATCTGAGACGGGATCATCCAATTGTGAAAAGCTTGCGTCCCAGCCTGCAGGCCCTCCACGTTCGTGCCTTTGCCAAGCTCCATACGAGCCCTTGGGAATGCAACCGCACAAGTCCATGGCAATGGCTGCGTACCCTCGTTCATTCCAAAGCTTCACCCAGTTAGAAAATGCAGTCCCGCCACCGCCATGAATCAATACCATTGCCGGGGCTTTTTGGTTTTCGTACTTGGCGATGACTTCTCGCGATGGGAGACCATAATACGCGAACACTTGCGTCACTTGTCCTTTATAAGGTGCTCCGTCAAAAAAGATCGCCTTCACTCCTTCGGCTGGTGCCTCTTCTGTTTCCGAAAAATTTGGTGCCCGCGACAAGGACTCGAAATTGAACTTGACACCGGAGAAAGTCTCGGCTGTCTCCGGCTGTTGGGCATGGCACGCTGTTTTTAAAACGCCAAAACTTGCAATGCCATAAACAATGAACGCAGCAAACACGCAGCATGCGCGGAGAATGTTTCGAAGATTCAGTTTCATACGCGAAGAACCCGATGCGACAACCAAGAAACGCAGAAGATGAGCGCAATAGAATTCGCGCCCACATATTACAGAATAAGAAGACAGCGTACCTAATTGCAATCGACCTTGCTACATGTCGATCAGGAACGCCCCCGATGCCGATCGACACATGCCACCGGGAATGATGTCAATTCTCGATAAGTTTAGCTAAAAACCTAGAAGTCAACAAACTCGATGAACCGAGGCATTCAACCTTTGCGAATGGCGTTCCAGCGATGATAAAGGTCGCGACAAGCTGTCGTCCAATCGGGAAACGCAAAGCTAAATCCGGCTTTTAACAATCGCTCGGGCGCAACCCGACGACTTTTCAAGATCAGCTCGGTTTCGGTCTGCATAAAAATCGCACCGATTTCAAGCATCCACTTGGTTGCAGGCAGCCCCAATTTTACGTTGGCGGTTCTTCGAATGATGCGCATGAATTCTTTGTTGGGCAGCGGGCTTGGCGATGCCATGTTGATCGGGCCATCCATCTGCTTGTCAATAATAAACTGCACGCTCCGGCAAAAATCTGCGTCGTGAATCCACGACAGATATTGACGACCATCGCCAAGCGTTCCTCCTAGTCCTTTCCGTGCAAGCCCCACGAGGACATCGAAAACACCTTCGCGATCAGGACTCATGATCATCGAAATACGCATCAGCGCTTTGCGAGTTGACGGCGTGTTGGCTTCGACACAAGCCGCTTCCCAAGCTCTCGCTACGTCGATGCTGAATCGCCAAGTATCCGGTGCCGTGTTATCGTTATCGAGAATGCCCGTAGCCTCATCGTTATTGGCATCATAGCGGTGAGCGTAGATAGTTGAGGTGCAAGCTTGCAGCCAAGCTTTCGGAGGATTGCTACATTCTTCAATAGCTTTGCCAACGATGCGAGTCGAATCGACGCGCGAATCCAATATTTCACGTCGGTTCTTTTCGTTGTATCGGCAGTTAACGCTCCGCCCTGTCAGATTGATGATTGCATCTGCATTTTCAAATTCGTCACGCCAGGGCCCGAAAGTCTTCGCATCCCAAGAGACTGTTTTCCAAGGTTGTGTTTTCGGCGATCGAGTAAGAACCGTCACACTATCTCCCCGCCCAACAAAATGCCGAGCCAGCATAGTACCCGCTTGCCCCGACCCACCTGGAATTACAATTTTCATATCAAGACACTTTTGTAGGACATCTCTGTAAAAAGTTATTTCAGTTCAGATCTGATTGTATCAAGTTACCAACTCACAACTTAATCGCACGACACAAAACCCATGGTACAACCGCGATACACCAGCACAAATTAACTTCAAAAACCTCGATAAAATCGGCAGCAACGGCTACATGGCCAACTCTAGAATGCAATTTCGCCATGCCGAGCATAAATGCAAATTGTTTTCATTGACGTGCGACTGCAAGCGACAACCACCCGAGCATTTCGGGTACTTACTGCCGTTCTAAAAATTTCTGAGTAGCTCGTAATGTACTCTACACACAGAGATCTGCACCTAGGCACGTTCGCAATGGCCAACGTGATCGTTCAACCGTAGAACGGGTTTTAACCCGTTACAGACTGAGTTTGAAGTCGGTTTTTGTGAACATAATTTTCTAGAGCAAAGGATTGAAATGCATTCTACAAGCTTTGTGGAATTAACGGATTAAAATCCGTTCTACGGGTTTTCTGAAAAGACTTTTTTTTGAGACAGCAATGTGTTGAATTATGCTCAGCGCGATTTTCGCAACTTGGTGTTGTGGATTTGGTGTCCAAAACATCCTGTACCCATATGTGTGACTTAGCTTTCGTTCTTTGCGAAAGGATGCGAATCAACGCGGTTTTTAAAATGAATTGAAAACGATTCGAAAAATAGGCGGGGCTGTGTTTAGTTGTCATTGTATTGGGATCAATTTTGAGGATAGTCAATCTGCCGCTTTGACGTTAAATTGAATGTCAACGCTGACTACTCCCGTATTACACGCTCACTGTCAAGTTTGCGGCTGGGCTTGTCGACCGACGGCGGTGTTGATTTTTTCCAACAAGTGTTTTTTTCCAGTCAGGTTTTCTCGTGCACGACGATCAGATGAACATTCCGCCCGAGCCATCGGACGACGAATGGAGCAATACCGCAACCCATGCTCTCGGCATCTTCATCGCCATCTTGGGAACGATTTGGATGATGTCGATGGTCAAGGACAAATCATTTGGTCTCATTCTTAGTTGTGCTGTTTATTGTGTCTCCGCAACGTTGGTATTCGTGTTCTCGAC
>JANMNK010000267.1:0-3221 GCA_031373875.1 Pirellulaceae bacterium
ACCGACTTGGAATCGTAGCGGCTGGGCGCGAGCCCTCCGGTTTGCTGCACCGGACGGCTCGCGCCGTTCCGCTAAAATGGTAACTTATTGTTGTGCGATACCTAAGCCCAAGTCATGAAAGTTCTGAAGTAGGCAAAATCCCTTTCCTATCACTGAAAATCAGAAATCGTACCACATGCATTTTCGAACCCGCATTGACGAAGCTTTAGACTGCCATGCACTCTTGCTCGCACGAGTAATGCGAACAATTCTTCTCATCACAACTCTGCAATTGCTAACGCAACTGGTTAATGCGGAGGAATTAGACGCTCCCCTGCCAGCCATCCAAGCCGCCGCCACGATGACACTGCCCGAGGGCTTCCGTGCGACGTTGTTCGCTGGCGAGCCCGATGTCATGCAGCCTATCGGGTTCTGCTTGGACGATCGAGGGCGATTGTGGGTCGCCGAAGCTTACAACTATCCTGTTCACGGTACAAAAGCCGGTGACCGCATCATCATCCTCGAAGATTCCGACGGCGACGGACAGCACGACAAACGTACTGTGTTCTACGAAGGCCTGAATTACGTGACGGGAATCGAAGTCGGCTTTGGCGGTGCGTGGGTCATGTCGCCACCGTTCTTCTACTTCATTCCAGATCGCGACCACAACGATCGCCCCGACTCGGAACCCCAAGTCCTACTCGACGGATTCGGAAATCACGACAACGCACATAATTTGGCGAACGGGTTTGCTTGGGGGCCAGACGGTTGGCTTTACGGAACGCATGGCAGAACGAATTGGTCGATGATCGGGAAACCCGGAACACCAGCCGATCAACGTGTCCGTTTTGACGGAGGAGTTTATCGCTACCACCCAGTCAAACACACTTGGGAACCTTACGCAGACGGCACGACCAACCCATGGGGAATCGATTGGAACGATGTAGGTCACGCGTTCATCAACAACTGCGTGAACCCACATCTTTTCCAAGTCATCCAAGGTGCTCATTACGAACCTTGGCGAGGTCGAGCCAGCAGCCAACACGCTTACCAGCGCATCGATACGATCGCGGACCACTTGCATTTTGTCGGACTAAGCACCGCACGCGGCGGATTGGGATCAGCCGAAGAGGACGCGGCGGGTGGGGGACACGCTCACTGCGGGACGATGATTTATCTGGGTGATAGTCTGCCCAAGTCCTATCGCAATACTTTGTTCACCAACAACATCCACGGGAAACGGATCAATAACGATATTCTACGACGTCAAGGTTCAGGCTACGTCGCTTCTCACGGTCCCGATCTGATGCGTTCGAGCGACCCGTGGTTCATGGGCGTCACATTGACCTACGGCCCTTCCGGGGAAATTTATGTCAGCGATTGGTCGGACACAGGCGAATGCCATAGCGTTCAAAACACACAGCGACAAACAGGCCGCATCTTTCGGTTGACCTACGGCTCAGACCGGCTGCCGCAAGTCGACTTGACCGCGTGTTCCGATTCAGAGCTCACGGAACTGCAAATGGACTCCAATGAATGGCGAGTGCGTCATGCGCGACGTTTGCTGTATGAACGAGCTGTGAAGGGCGCGGACATGACGGCCGTCAACGCTCGCTTGGGAGAGATGTTTTCTGAGCAAAGCGACGTTCCAAAGCAGCTTCGAGCGCTGTGGGCAATGTATGTTTGCGGTGGCGTTAATGAATCGTTTCTTCATCAAGTCTTGCAACACGCAAGCGATGACTTGCGTTCTTGGGCGATCCCACTACTGTGCGACTCATCTCACCCAACTAGCGAAACGCTTCGACTTTTCGTTGAATTGGCCAAATCGGACCCATCCCCGCTGGTGCGTCTCAGTCTCGCGAGCGCGCTGCAACGAATCGCACCAAATGATCGATGGCAGTTGGCTTTTGAACTTGCCCAGCATGCAGAAGACAGTTCGGACCAAAACTTGCCCTTGATGATTTGGTACGGTTGCGAACCGCTTGTCGATACCGACTTGGTAAAATTCGTGAACATTTCCCTAGCCGCACAAATCCCCCGTGTTCGAATCAATATGGCAAGACGAATTGCTGTTCATGCGGAGTCAAGCGAAGGACTCAATTTGCTTTTTCAGCAAATGGCATTAGCGACCGATGCCATAGCGTTCGACATCCTGACCGGCGTCCTGCAAGGCCTCGAGGGAAAGAAAAACGCTGACATGCCCGCAGCTTGGCAGCCAGCATTCGCGCGCGTTACCAACAGTTCCGAAGCGAGAGTTCGATCGCTCGCAATACAGCTTGCCGCCGCCTTCAACGACCCAACTGCCCTGTCCAAGTTACGTGAACTTGCACTGGATTCTTCGAGATCCTCGGCAGATCGTTCGACGGCAATTGATGCACTTGTTGCCAAACGTCTCAAAGACTTCGATTCGGATCTGATCGAATTGCTGGCCGACGAAACTGTTCGTACTGCCGTGTTGCGAGGACTTGCGGCTTACAATCATCCCAAAACCGCTGTCGCAATTCTCAAGGTCTACGAATCGATGAACTTGGCGGACCAGCAGCAAGCTCAGAGCACGCTGGCTGCTCGTGAAAATTGGGCCAGTGCTCTGTTGGACTCGATCGAAACCGGTCAAATCCCTCCCCGCGAAGTGACTGCCTACACGGCCAGGCAGATCCGCGCGCTCGATAACAAGCAGCTTAACGAAAAGCTTTTGCGGTGCTGGGGCGAAGTGCGTTCGACGCCACAAGACACCGCCAAGAAAATTGCTTTGATCAAGAAGTGGTTAACGGGTGACAATCTTGCTCAAGCGGACAAAACTCGCGGAGAACTGTCATTCAAAAAACTCTGCGCTAACTGCCATCAGTTCTTTGGCGAAGGTGGCAAGATCGGTCCCGATATTACCGGTTCCCAGCGAATGAATCTCGACTACATGTTAGAAAATATCATCGACCCGAATGCGTCCGTCGCCAAAGACTATCAAATCGAAATCATCCAAACCACCGATGATCGCGTCATCACAGGACTGATCGAAACAGAGAACGCGGAAACACTAATGATCCAAACTGTGAATGAGCGGCTTGCTATTCCCAAGACTGAAATCGAAGCCCGAAAGAAATCGAACGTGTCGATCATGCCACAGGGACTTCTCGAACCCCTGGGAGAAAATGAGATACGCGATTTAATTGCCTACCTACAGCGACAGTAACAACTCGTGTTTCGCATTAAGCGTAGAATACCAGCTTCCGATCCGCGAAAGCAAC
>JANMNK010000269.1:0-2265 GCA_031373875.1 Pirellulaceae bacterium
CCACGATGTGTACTGTCTGGCCTGCTATTTCTTTCTTTTCAACTTTAGCATCTTCCTTCTTTGCACCATCAAACTGACCAATCCAACGATCGATGTTCGCTTGAAGATCGCCACCAGCCTGCATCACAGTCACGCGAGCCGCCTCGTCATCTTTCAAATCGCGGGGCGCACGAAATTCTGCTTGGATAATATTCGAACGAGGCTTTACTTTCCTCCACTCGATCGGAGCCAACATCGAGTATTTCCCTTCGCCCAAATCGATCTTCTCGGCGACAACTTTATCCTCAGCACGAACAACGGTAACTTGCGATAGAGTTGCAAACGATAGCACACACGCTAGAGCAAACAGATTTGAAAACTTCATTTTAGAACCTCTCGGTAACCCGAAGATTGGACGGACATTAGATTGGAATTTTTGCGATCGAAAAAAGGGATCAATTTGGAAAAAGGATCAATGCCAAGTACAAAGCATTCCGGGATTTGGATCAAAACTTATCCAAAACCACCCTTCAGACTACTGTCGAATGTACTACGAAAACCCATTTTGTTGTAGGCGTAGAGTCAACCATTCGGAAATAAGGCAGTGAGTTTGCGGCTGTCGGCTTTTCCTTTTCCTTTGGGCGGAAAAACAGGACCCAAATGAGGACCAGCGTTAACAACACAGCAACCACAACTAGTCCAAGGGTTATTTGGCGTTGCAGTTTCTTTTTCTGCTGTTTTCGTCGGACCATCCAATCCGGTGCCTTTACCCCTACCGTAGCAGTCTCTCCGGCATTCGATTTTGATTCTGGATTAAAAACAGGCTCCGGCGGTCCAGCTTTGTTGAGCAACGGAAAGGCCTCAAGGAATACTTCGTCTGCAAGCTTCCATTGCTCCCAACCTTCACGCCAGACGAGGGAATCGCGGGTAACGCGGCGTTCGTCTACCCACTGTGCGAAAACCGGCCCAGCAGCGGGTCCAAATTGACCGCCCGATGGCGGACGTACGAACCACATAGCTTCAGGAGCAATCCGAATGGCTTCCGGCAGTCGAGAGTCTGTGACCGCAACATTGGGTGGTGGCGGTAAAACTTTGTTCTCCACCGCTAAATTGTTTTTTGCAGTAGCACTTCTCGTCGAGGATGCAGCGGCCTTGGCCTGATTTCGTGTGCCCTCTTTACTCGAGTCTGTCGTCGATGTCCTGTCGCGCGCAGTGACAGGGGGGGCGATTGGTTGTGACGAAGCTGTTGATTCAGGTCTGGTATCTTCAGAAACATTAACTTCCATATCCACAGCTTGTGCGGTGTCACTTTGACGCTGATCGGCAGTTGCTTGTTCTCCTGAGCCAACACGAATTCCCGCCGCCGGGCTGCTTGAAACCGAGGTGGAAACAGGTTCAACAGTGAGTGAATATTCTTGGTCTTGGCTAGGAATCCGAAATGGCATTTCGCAACTAGGACAACGAGAACGACGTCCAGCTTGGAAATCTTTGACATGCAGCGTATGCTGGCAATGATGGCAGCGGAATCGAATTCCCATAGATGCTACGCTCAGCGATATCCTTCGTGACACTTCGTACAAGTTTGATCGATTAACCCAATACCAGACCTTGCGCCGTCGAGTTGCTTCGTCTTGATCGCTTCGCTGACGGCCAAAGCATTCTGAACCATCTGATCACACCACTTAACATATTCTTTGTCGTCAGCATCCGGCATTCCAGGCAGCTTGAGGACTTCGCCGGCAATCGCAAGAAACTCGACGTGTTGCTGAAGTTGCTCCGCTTTGTCCGAAAATTCCGCGGCATTACTGATCCCTGTCATTAGATGCTCGCGAAGACCATTTTCCATGATCTGCATAGCGATGCTTCGGTCGATCGCCTCGGCCCAATTCGCTTCGTCGTCTGCCGCTGCTTCGCCCGGCATTTGACCGCCGTTAAGCATGTCGCCCAAATCCTGAAGGGTACTTTTGGCTTCCTGAAATGCTTGTGATGAGCCTACCTTGGATGCGGCTGCAGCTTTGGCAAATCGATGACGAGCGACAGCAGCCGATTTTTTCCAGCGAACCTCGGTCGGATACTTTTCAATCGCAGCGAACATCAAAGCCAACAGCGTGAATTCACGACGGCTATCTTCGTAAGCCCCGCTCGCAAATTTCGCTGGCGTGGAGACTATTTTATCCAAGTTCGATTTTGCCCCTTTAACAAATGCTTCTATCGACTCGGTCGACATGCGAGTCACCCAAGCGTATTCGCCCGTCGCGTTGCCTTCAGTCCCCGACGTGGTAGAGG
>JANMNK010000697.1:0-6068 GCA_031373875.1 Pirellulaceae bacterium
CCTCGCGCCCGAAGACCGCAAAGGTTTGGTGGGCTAAATCGCGAGCTAGCACGCCAAACCTTTGCGACGGAACGGGGCAAGCCCGATCCGTCGCTGGCGCACGCTGGGCGGAACGAGGCAAGCCCGATCCGTCGCTGGCGCACGATGAGCGAAACTAGGCGAGCCCGCTCCGTCGCGGGAACGCGCTGAGCGAAACTGGGCCTTGAGCCCACGTTTCGCAATAGGTTTGGTGTGCTAGAAGCAGGCCATCCATGCGCGCGAAAGCGGTCAAGGGCCTCGTGCCCGAAGACCGCAAAGGTTTGGGGGGCTAAATCGCGAGCTAGCACGCCAAACCTTTACGACGGAACGGGGCCAGCCCGATCCGTCGCTGGCGCGCGATGAGCGAAACTGGTTCTCGCGCTGGAATGTGATATTGTGCGCATGGGACGCGTGTGAAGTGCAAAACCTGCGCAACTAAATCCTGCATCAACCCCGAATTTTTAACGGCTCAGCATAGTGCTTCGTCCACCAGTTCCCCCGGAGTGCATTGAACATTGGCTGCAGGGTGACTGAATACTTCAGGTGAGGAATCGCCAAAGTTATTTTGTGTCGATCGCTTTCGCACCTAGCCATGATGAATTCCATCAGAGACTCGCTCGCAAAAACAGCGCAGCCTAATAGCCATCCACCCAACAACCAGCGGTGATTGGGGACTTACAATTGCGTTTCTTTTGCCCGATGTTTGACAGAATGCCACGCATGTGAATAACATCCATTTCAGTCCCCGTGTTTTTGTTTTTTCCGTTGCTGTTTTTTTTTAATCGCAAGAATATGTGTTTTGGCAATTCCCCTGACCCCATTGCGTTGGAGACATTTGCTACCATGTTTTTTCCAAAGTAGATTTGTTTCGACATGCACGAACTTCTACTTAGTCACTCTGAACCTTTTGCCGTGACCGCGTTTCTTTAGTGAAGTGGCACTAGGTGCGAGTCGGCTTGGCTTGTCAAAAAACTTGTTTCGTTCGAAGGCTGACTTTTCGAACCTTGTTCAAAACCGCAGCATGAACTTCTCAAGGTACCTTTTTGCTGTGTAATACCTCAGTCAATGGCGGGTGCAGAAGAACATGAAGTTTGAATTCGAAAATCTCAATCTCTCTCAGTTGAATGTCGCGCTTCATCCCGTTGCTCGCCTGTGGCTGGATGGCAAGCCAGCCAATGCATATAACTTGCTGGTCATGGATTTCCGAAAAGTAGACGTGCCAGTCGATCTCAAGTCCGTCACTTCAGCCGACGACTGGCTGTTCGTGACCGATCTGTTCAATAGTTGTGGCATGTTCGAAGAATCCAAATGCTTAACGCGGCGGGGGCTATCGATTCACCCCGACTCGCCGACGCTGCGACTACTGCACACGTGGGATCTGGCTGCAGATGGAAAATTTTTCGCTTGCCAAAAGCTGCTGGCGACTTTGAATCGCGAGCTTGACCCAAAAGAAAAGCCACGACTGCAAGCTCTGGATTGCTACAATTATTCGCTCGCTGGATGGCGCCAGTCGGCCGATCGCACGGCGTCCAAAGCGCACAAACTGGCTGAAAGCGACCCTTTGGCGTTGTATATCTTGTCGCGGGCTGCGGCGCGAAGGTCGGATTGGCAATTAGCGAATCGTCTGGGGGAACAAGTCGTTGGTTTGGCACCGCATTGGTCGAGGGCTAGGGCGACTTGGGTGGATTCGTTGGTCGCAAATGGCCAGACAGACCGCGCAAGGCACGTGCTTGCAGAGACTCCATCCGATTCACGCCCTTTCTATTCTCTTGAGTTCTCTCACGCCCTGCTGGATCAAGCCACGGGCGATCTCAACAAAGCCATCGATACGATGAAGAAACTGGCTGTGCGATGGCCACTGCGTTCACGCTACCATCGATTTGCTGCATATCAATTGGCATTGCTGCTGATGGAGCGGAACCGCGACAAGGAAGCCCAGCAAGTGGCGGCCAAATTCCGGCTGAAACGGCTGAATGTAAAACGCCTCGAAGGTGTCGATGCAAAATGCTTCATCCATGTTCCGTTGGTTGCTCAAAATCACAACCACTGTGTTCCAACGGTAGCTGCGATGGTGGCTTCGGTGCAAGGATTCGATGCAAACCCGGCTGATTTTGCAGTTGGGATGCGGACAAGGGCAGGAACGCCGATGTGGCGTATGGTCGATTACATGAAAACACTTGGGTTCCAGATAGCGTGTGTTCGAAATGAGATCGGTATCATCGAACAATTGCTCGATCAAGGTATCCCATTAATCGGAACCATGAACGGTTTGTTTTCCTCCCACGTCGATGTCATTTGCGGTTACGACCGCGGATTACAATTGTTGCACGTTCGAGACCCCATGCATTGGTTCGGACGTAGTCTCATGTACGAATCGGTTGCCGCAAAATACGACAACAACGAAGGTCTGTGGGCGCTGATAGCTCCGAACAGGCAGTCGCCGATTGCGATTTCTCAAGCATGGCTGAATCGGTCGGGACAAGCGATGATCGATTTGAATCGCGCGTGCACCTTGGGCAAGCGAATCGAAGCAGAAAAAGCGTATGCGGAAATTGCAGACGACGATGAGAATGCCTACGGGCGAGATGCGCTCGGACGATGTGTGGTCATTACTCCTAATGCTTACGAAGAGAAAATCAAGCGATGGGCAAAAATTAGCGACAAGATGAGTACAACGGAGATACGGGCCGTCCTGTCGCAAATGAGCAGCACCAACGCTCAAGAGATTTGGGATCTAATGGAGACGAAGAGAGAAAAGTTCGGATCGGGGTTCGTCGACTTTGTGCAAGCGCAATGCCTCATGTCGCTCAGCGATTGGAATGCCGCGGAACTGAAATTGCGAAAAGTGCGTGAGGAGGTGCCTCAGCTTGAGTCTGTCTGGTCGTTGTGCACCGACGTTTATGAACAGCTTGGCGATTTAGAACAAGCACTTCTCTGCAACGAAGTCGCCTTGGACATCGCGCCCGATAGCTTGCGATTGAACAAACGACGTGTCGATCTGGAGTCTCTCAAAATTCCCTTTGACGACAAGTTAAAACGTGCACTTGAGATATGCCAAGCCGAGCCGGACCGAACGGACTCGTGCTACATGCTCGCTGACATTCTCCAAGATAGCGGGGACGGCCTGGAATACGAATCGATGCTGAAAAAATGCGTCCAGTATTTCCCGCGAGATCCTTGGTGCTACAACCAGTTGGCTTCGTGGTACCTGGCTCAAGGACGCAAAGACCTAGCGGGCAAGATCTTGCTTGAAGGCCGTGCGTTGATCGGGATCGACGAACTGCCAAAGTGGGACTTTGAATTGACCGAGAGTGAGCTCGCGGAAGCGGATGCAATAGAAACCGCAGAAAAAGCCGAGCCGCCGACTGACTCATCTCAAAAGCAGGAAGCGGAGTCCGACAAGCCGAGTGGTCCTGTCACGGAGTGGACATCGCGTCAGTTGCTTAGTGCGTGCCGACAACTTCCGCCGCCGGACCTTTCGCTAGACACGCTCGTCGAAGGGCCAGAGACTGCGGAGCTACGACGACGTGAAGCGAATCATGAACTTAGCTGGAATGATGCGGTTTTGTTTCGAGCTTGGCTGCTGGATCGAGCACTGAAGAGTTTTGCACATGCCGCTGTCAGCCGTCAAAAGTGTATTGAGCTGATAACTCAAGCGATTCCACCTGACAAAGTAACCGGTATCCCAGAAATCTATGCGCGTGCTTTATTCAGCTTGATCAATACGTACTCGATTGAGCATGACGCCGCTAAATTATTGCTCGACTGGCTTGATCGAGTGTGCCCCAAGAGCGACGATCATCCCGACTTGGCGTTCGAGAAAGCCTATCTGTTAGAACGCATTGGCCAGTTGAATCGATCGGAACAGTTGTTGCAAACGATCCTCAAAAACTCGCCTGCTTATGCACCATCTTGGTATCGCGTCGGTGTCATTGCGTTAAGCCGAGGCAATTACACCGAAGCTTACAATTCTCTAAAACGGGCAGTGGCGATTACGCCGAATCACATCGGTGCGTTAACTGAGTTGAGTCAATTGGCCGATCACGTTGCGCCGAAGGAAAAACGGTCGTGGCTTGAGGCAATCGCTAAGACAATGCCATACTCGTCGTACCGATGTTTCGTAGTAGCTCATCATGTGGCCATCGATCCCAAAGATTGCGAGGCTGGGCTGGCTTACTTGGACAGTCACTTGCGGTCATTGAGCAAAAACGAAATGGACGTCTTGAAAGCCCGTTTGTTGGCGGACTTCGAGCAGTATGATCGGGCCATGAAATTGATTGCGAATATTCCCGTGAACGACGAGAATGAATTCATGATCAATTGGCTGCATATCGATGCGAAAGTAGCCTCGCGGGATTTCGAGGGGGTTCTTCCAATTCTCGAAACGATGCTAGAAAAGAATCCCCAAAATGAAGATGTCGCCGATCAGTTGGCTCGCGTCTTGCGAGAGCTTTCTCTAGATCGCGCGAAGAGCTTTTGCCGCGAGCAGTTTGCCAAAGGGGCCAATCTCCCGCTGTTTGCTGCGGTACTAATCGCCGACGAAACCGACCCTGCCAAGGTGGCAATTGAGACGGTAAAAAGTGCACCTGACAAGAACCAGATTGCGGTCGCGGAATCGTTTTCAATGATGTTGAACAACGCGTCAACAATGCCAAGCCTTATGAAGTTTTTAGCGTGGGCTACGGATGCATTACCGTACGCTTTGGAGTTACACGAAACATACATTGTCCGTTTGAGCATGCAACGCAAAGACAAACTTGCGCTGAGTGCCGCCAAGCGTCTATTGGAACGTTTCCCCGACCAGCCGCGTTGGAGTCGACTTGTCGGTATTGTCATGCAGGATGCGGATCCCAAAGGTTCTATCGAGCACTTGCAGCGGGAGTTTGCCGCTACTGGCAATGCGGATACTTTGACGCGAATTGCACGCGGTCATCAACTAGCGGGCGATTTAACCGCTGCACGAAAATGCTACTGGAAAGCGTTAGAGATTAATCCAGCCGATTCCTTGGCGATTACAAATTTATACTTCAAGTTCCACGAGGTGTCGCCGACGCTGTTTGAAAACGCGATAATCGCGATGGAACGAGGCGCGGGAATTGACGATCAATATTTCTTGATTGTTGTGATGGAAATGGCAAAGCGATTGAACAAAACCGTTCCTGAAAATTGGATTCGCTTGGCAATCCGTCGGCTTGAATTGGTTCATGCAGAAGGTGGATTTAAAGACGAAGCCAGAGTATTACCATTGGCCATTACAGCTTGGCTAACCAAACGTCCTGCGGACAGCCAATACATGCAAAAGCTTCCTTCGTTGTGGATTCGACTCCAAGCGCAACTGACCGGTCCTGGCGTAAAATGGATTCCTGCGCCAGCAGCTTAGCCGATCACGCCGCAAACCATACGACTCGCGGCTTGTGTCTACGCAATGCAAAGAGGGCGAGTTGGATCGATAAGGCGTAAGGTGTGTGAAGCAAGTCTACCAAGGGTTTGTGCGTTACGTCGGCAAACGCGTTGACAGGCAAGTAATTTCCCTAGCAAGTTTCTCCTTGAATTGCGAAACACACCAATCCCAAATGCCAACTCCACGCACCCTACGTGATCATGGTGTGAACGGCTACATCAGGCGTAGGGTGTGTGAAGCAAGTCTTCCGAGGGTTGGTGCGTTGCGTCGGCAAAAGCGCTGACTGTCAAGTAACGTCTCCGGCAAGTTTCTCCTTGACTTGCAAAACACACCAATCCCAAATGCCGACTCCACGCACCCTACTTGTTAAAACCATGAACGGTTACACAAAGCGTAGGGTGTGTGAAGCAAGTCTACCAAGGGATGGTGCGTTACGTCGGCAAAAGCGCTGACAGGCAAGTAACTTCCCAAGCACGTTTCTCCTCGACTTGCGAAACACACCAATCCCAAATGCCGACTCCACGCACCCTACTTGATCATGATGTGAACGGTTAACTCGAATCAACGCATTGTCCGCATCGGCGCCTCAACCTTGCGCGGCTCACCCAGTCAAGACTTCTCGAGGCTGTTAGCCATACTTGCTGACAAC
>JANMNK010000406.1:0-4495 GCA_031373875.1 Pirellulaceae bacterium
ATCGACTTCCATCGATTTGTTGTTTCTTTAAAGGACAGCGATCCTTCGAAAGTCGTAGAGATTAACAAGCGATTTGCCGAGGTTCGTCCCGATGTGCCTTTGCATTTGGGTGTAACCGAAGCGGGGCTTCCACCCGATGGAATCATCAAGACGCGAATTGCTTTTGAACAGTTGATTGGCCGAGGGATTGGCGACACCATTCGAGTGTCCTTAACCGTGCCAAATTCAAAGAAAAGCGAGGAAATTACTGCGGGGCGACAGATCGTTAATGACATCTACTCTGGCCGATTGCGTAGCGTGGTGGCGTTGGACCCAACGGCGCTCAACATCATTTCCTGCCCCAGTTGCTCCAGAGTCGAAAACGAAGCCTTTGTTGAATTAGCCCAACAAGTCAAAGAAATGACGATGTATGCAAAGGACTATGCAATCACGATTGCTGTCATGGGTTGCCGAGTGAATGGCCCCGGAGAAACCGATGACGCGGACTTGGGGTTGTGGTGCGGCCCGAACCGAGTCAATCTCAAACGCGGAGGCGAACCCTTGGGCGCTTTCCTATATGACGAGATCCTCCCGAAACTAAAACAAGAACTGGACGCCTTAATCGTTCAAAAGAAGAACGCGTGATTTCGAGCCGATCGAAGGAGAAGACTTTCTCGGAATGATCTGGGTTCTGGGGTAGACTATCCTTCAGGTTCACGCAAGGAATAAGCCATCGACTTGATCGCTAGCAATCTCTAAATGCACGGCACTTGAGGTTCTTCGTATATTGCTCTTGAGGTCCAGTGCTCGAATACCGAAAATGCGGACCGCCCAATTCGGGTAAATTTACAGATAAGTTCTGCGGTTGCATGATGCATCACCGCAAAGGGAATCGGCATGGACTCGTCGGACATCCTCTTAATTCGTCGCCCCCAGCGTTGGGATCACCCGCTGGATCCAACCATCACAAATCGTGATGTGCAGTGGTTATTGCTTCAGCCGCCTTTTGCGCAGATCGACGATCAATCGTTTCCTTCGACTTGCAAAGTCAAGGACATTCTTCGCAATGATACGCGCATCGTGCGGTATCAACCTGGCGATATTATTGTGCGTGAGGGCGACTATGGTAGCTGCGCTTACTTGATTTTGAGTGGCGCTGTCCGTGTCATTTTATCGAGACTGTCGTCTAGTCCGATTAGTCCGCAACCAACGTCGAAAAAATTATCGATCTGGGCCGCGCTCAAGGACTCGTTGCGCACTTGGCCCATTCCCGAAAAGCGTGTGGTTGCGAGCAGCCAAGACTCGCCAACGCGTATGCGTCAACTTGACGATCGACCTCGTGTTTACATTCAAGATGTGAATGCTGTGCTAGTCGGTCATGAATCCGAACCGCTTGGCCATGGCGAGATTTTCGGAGAACTTGCCGCGATGACGCGGTCAGCCAGTAACTACTCGGTTGTCGCTACGGAAGATTCCATTGTCTTGGAGATACGCTGGCAAGGACTTCGACTGCTGCGTCGCGATCCACAATTTCGCGAATACTTGGATGCCCGCTACCGTGCGACGAGCTTGCGAACACATCTTCGCGAAAGCTGGCTTTTTAAACATTTGCCGGATCAGGCTTTGTCGCAATTGGTCGCATCGACGGAACTGGCGAGCTATGGGGAAATGGAGTGGTTCGCGAGTTTTGAAAGCTCGCGAAAA
Source organism: Pirellulaceae bacterium (assembly GCA_031373875.1). Taxonomy (GTDB): domain Bacteria; phylum Planctomycetota; class Planctomycetia; order Pirellulales; family Pirellulaceae; genus JANMGV01. The sequence continues at coordinate 1,684 of JANMNK010000406.1, forward strand.
TTGGATGTCCAAAAACAACTCCACAACGAGCCATTGATCGTCGAGGAAGGATCAACCGTCAATCACCTCTACTTGGTCCGCGCAGGTTTTGCGCGGCAAAGCCATCGATTGGGTGGAGGCAATCGTACCATTGCGTATCTAGGAAAAGGCCAAGTGTTCGGGCTGACCGAGCTCGCGCATAATTTTCGCAATTCGCCCGGCATTGATCCGCTCCCCCACCAGCACTCGTTACGTGCGATGGGATTTATCGACGTGCTCAAGATACCCAAGCAGGTCGTGTATCAACATGTATTGCCGTATGTGCGAGAACAAGACCTCCCGCCACCTATCGAGACACCGCGAATAACGACCGATGGTAGAACATTGATTCTCGACCAAGCACCCTTGGACGAGGAATCGCTCAAACCATCTTTGCTGGAGTTCTTGGTAGACGAGCGACTAATCAACGGTCGCAATACGATGATTATCGATACAGAACGCTGCACGCGATGTGATGATTGCGTGACAGCTTGTGCCAAGACTCACCAAGGAAACCCACGCTTTATCCGCAGCGGTTTGCAACACGAGAACTGGCTTTTCCCTCACGCCTGCATGCATTGCACGGACCCAGTCTGCATGATTGGGTGTCCGACAGGTGCGATTGCTCGGGACCCGGACACTGGAATTATCGCGATCAATCCGGAGACTTGCATTGGCTGCTCGACTTGTGCCAATAGCTGTCCCTATGAAAACATCGTCATGGTTCAAATACACGACGAAAAAGGTCGAAAACTGGTGGATCAGTCCAATCAACTTCCGATTTTACAAGCGACGAAATGCGACTTTTGTCAGACGCAAGTAAATGGTCCAGCTTGTGTGGCTTCATGCCCGCACGACGCCTTGATTCGAATCGACATGAGCGACATGTCGGCCCTTCGCGATTTTTTCCAGCGCAAATCTGCTTAATTCCCTAAGTCCGTATTAGCTATTTCCAATGCAAAGCACCGTCAAGAAAACGATTAAGCGTAGAGGCAACTTGTTTGCTTGGTTGGTAACGTTTGCAGCCATCATCGCGGTTGGGTGGTCGGCTCGAGCGAGTGAACAATCCTTGGGTCGGCCCGACTTTGTGACGGGTTACACATTGGCGGCAGCTTGTTTGCTTTTACTTTTATTGGGGATCAGAAAACGTTTGATCACCTTGCCCCTGGGTCGGGTTTCATTTTGGGCTCGGGCTCACAATTACATCGGGGTCTTTGGATTGGCCGTTTTTTGCTTTCATATACGTTGGCCGATTCTAGGTTTCATGGAACAGGCTTTGGCAGCGATCTTTCTTGTGATTTCGGGCAGTGGCATGTTGGGCTGGTACTTGAACCGAGTGACTCCAAAGAAATTATTGGTTACAGGGAAAGATATGTTGTATGACGATATTCCGAGAGAACAGCAACGCGTGTCGGAGCGTGCCTATGCCTTAGCAATCGAAGTTGCCGGCAAACTGGAAAGTGCTACTCTGGCGGAATACTACTCGGCTAAACTTGCTGGCTATTTCCAGAAGCAGCGATCATTGGCATATGCGATCGCGCCTTCGGGAAGAGTGCGACGAAATCACATCGATCAACTAGTCCAACTGGATCGCTATCTGGATGCCGACGGCCGAAGCGCAAGAGCCCGCATGTGCGATCTTGTTCAGTCCAAAGATGATCTGGACTTTGCCAAAGCCATGCAACAACGATTGCGTTACTGGGTAGTCGTGCACGTAAGCTGTTTATGGCTTTTCATTTTCCTGGCTTCGGCCCACGTTTGGTTGGCACATCGATTTCATGGCAGTTGAAAGAAACGAAGGAAAGATCGATGGCCGACAATAACGAAATTCGACCAGTCAAACTCACTTACCAACGGACAAATCAACCGTGGAAGTGTGGTCGCATTGCTGACGGCCAACCCTGTCCATCCGGGCCAACGGGGCGGGGCGAATGCATTCATCGTGAATGCAAGCCGATTCGTCGACTGTTCAGCGTAAGACGACATATTCAATTCGCCATTGTCGCCGCAGGAATTTTCATTTACGTCGCACTCTTGGTAAGCAACTATCGCCAAGACGCATTTGCTCCGGGCCCCCTTTCGCTTGCCCATGCACAGATTCTTCAAAATTCAAAAGATAGCGAAAAATGCTCTGCATGTCATTCTGCAGGTCAACTGAATTCGCTGGCTTGGTTTGCGTCGCCACACCCAATGACGGATTCTGGGAAATCACAAAGTCAACTTTGTGTGGAGTGCCACATTCGTGACATGCCCGAATTGAGTTTGAATAATCCGCACGATTTGGCGATCGATGAAATTCGAAATGAGTCCCAGAATTTCGCTAGGCGAAATTCTTCAGCGAAAAAATTGATCGGTACTCCGCGTGTCGATCTTACAAAACATGATCTTGCCTGTAGCGATTGCCATCAAGAGCATCGTGGCTCTGCTGCGGAACTGCAAGCGATTACGAGCCAGCGTTGCCAAAGCTGCCATCAATCGCGATTCGCGAGTTTTACAAACGGTCATCCGGAGTTTCAAAATTATCCGTACGGCCGAGAGCAGCGAATCGTGTTTAGTCACGCAAGCCATCAAGCGGATCATTTCCCAAAAAAGAACAGAGCATTTGAATGCCGGAATTGTCATGTCGATCAAATGGAAACGGGAGCCGTTGGTAATATCATGCGCAGTTTGTCATTTGAGCGAGCTTGTGCATCTTGTCACCAACAACCTTTGCAGAACGCATTATCCGACGGAATTGTTTTTTTTCAAATCCCAAGTATCGACAGAAGAAAACTTGCGGATGCTGGAGTTGAAT
>JANMNK010000666.1:0-10386 GCA_031373875.1 Pirellulaceae bacterium
CGATGGACGCCATGGCACGTTTCGCCAGCGACTGGTTGCTGATTGGCAGAGTTTCTGACCGAAAAGGCTTGTCTCGTTCGGCGATCGATATTCAACGGGAATATGCGAAAGCCGTTCGTGGGATGCTGGGCGAAGCCGAAGATGTACCTGCGGAAGCTTGGGAAATACTGCATCTGTGGCAGAATACGCTCGATCAATTGGAAGAAAGCCGACACGATACCGACTGCCAGCGATGGTTGCTCGGGCGTGTCGATTGGATCAGCAAGAAATGGTTGCTTGACCAAGTGCCTGCGTCAACAAATTGGGCCGTGAAGAAGAAGATCGATTTGCGTTACCACGAACTTTCAGGTGACGGTTATCAGACGCGACTAAGCGATGCTTTGGACGTTCTGCCAATTGTGTCCGATGTCCAATGCAACCGCGCCCTGCGGTTACCGCCGATGAATTCACGTGCGACGCGCCGAGGTTATTTGATTCGGGAGTTTGCTGCGAACGACGATGTTTTGCGAGTATCCTGGGACCGAGCAGAACTGATGATCGACGAGAAAAAGAAAACCATTCGGTTCTAGCGGAAAACCCAATTTTCGGCCTTTGCTAGCCGGTGAATGATCTATCTGCTATCCTTCCGATATCTCAAGTGACGCTGTTTTCTCTCGGTCAAGTGCATTGTTGAGCACCCATGCATAAGTTTACAGTCATTTGAAGTAACCGTGGCTAACGCCAAAACGGCTGATAATGCTAAATAACTTGTGCTGGGGTGCTTAATATTCCCGCCTCCCGCCGCACTGGACGAGTTCCTAAAAGAATAGCGATCCACCAAGTTGTAAATAATCGCTCTGTTTGACTTAGACTGTTTCGATAAATTTCGTGCGGACAAATTTGCTTTTCGAAAATGAGTGACCATCGCGATGGACCACGACGCTACCCAATCGCTAGTGCATACGAAGATCGCTCGGCGGCAAGCTTTGCAAATTGGTGTGGTGGGCGTTCTAGGATTGGGGCTCAACCATCTCCAAGGTCTTGTGCAAGCACGTGAGTCGGACAGCGGACCGGGTTTCGGACGCGCCAAGTCTTGCATCTTCATTTTCTTGTCCGGAGGACTGGCACAGCACGAAAGTTTTGACCTCAAGCCTGACGCACCGGACGGCGTACGCGGCGAGTTCAAACCGATTGCAACGAACACTCCTGGGTTGCAAATCTGCGAGCACTTGCCGTTACTCGCCGCTCGCAGTCACTTGTGGGCGATCTGTCGATCGTTGACTCATTCATCGAACGACCATTCCGCCGGGCACCATATCATGTTGACCGGCCGATCAACGCTGCCAACGGGCTTTGATCCCAATACGAACGGTCGATTCGACGAACCATCGATTGCTGCAATCGTGAATCGCACATTCGAAAGTCGCAACAATCTGCCGACCGCAGCGATACTTCCCGAGCGGTTGGTCCATTATTCCGGACGGATCATCCCCGGACAAAATGCAGGAAAGATGGGCGACAATTACGATCCCTGGATGATTGATGCTTCGCCCTTTCACACGACTTGCTACGGTGCCTACCCCGAATACAGTTTCGATCATCAACAGAGAGAAACGCCCGACAACCGATTATTTCAAGCCCCTCAATTGACCTTGCCCCAAGAATTACCGCTGGGTCGCGTTAACGGGCGATTGGATTTGTTGGCTCAGCTTAATCGCCAACGCGCTGCTTGGGATAATGCGGGCAGCATCCATCAATTCGACCGAATGCGCGAATCGGCGATTTCGCTGCTGACCCATGAGCGAGTTTTTCAAGCGCTGAATGTCACCAAAGCTGATGATGCCAAGCTTGATCGGTACGGCCGCAACAGTTTTGGATGGTCGTTGTTGATGGCACGCCAGTTGGTTGAGACGGGGGTTAGGTTGGTGCAGGTCAACTTGGGAAATGATGAATCGTGGGATACACACGGAAACGCTTTTCCGCATTTGAAGGACAAATTGTTGCCACCCACCGATCGCGCGCTGTCTGCCTTGTTGGATGATTTGTCGTCAAGCGGACAATTGCATGAAACGCTCATCGTAATGGCGAGTGAATTTGGACGTACGCCGAAGATTTCCTTACTGCCGCAGCATTACAAATTGCCAGGTCGTGACCATTGGGGCGCGGTGCAATCAGTATTTTTTGCTGGCGGTGGCGTGCAAGGTGGAACGGTGATCGGCAAATCGGACCGCATCGGCGCTGTCCCCGCAGACCAACCCGTCACACCCGAAGATTTCGCCGCTACCATCTACAACGCGCTCGGCATTCCCAGAACCGACGCTTGGCTCGACGCCGAAAAACGCCCGCATCAGATCTACTACGGGACACCGATCAAGGGATTGGTTTAACGAAATCGGATAAGCTCAAGCCGCGAATCTCGCAAGTGAACGCGTGATTCGTTTCTCGCGGCCTGCCTTTGTTGTGTCGCCACGGATCTCTGAGTGATGGCGACGTTACTGACCCGCAGGGGGTTCCCAAAGTTCAACTTTGTTTCCATCCGGGTCTATTACCCAAGCGAATTTGCCGAAGTCGGACTCATCAATCTTATCAAGCACATTGCAGCCTTCAGTCTTTAGCACTTGCACCAGCGCGTGAAGATCGGCGACTCGGTAATTGATCATAAAGGGCGCGGTGCTCGGAGCAAAAGTCTTACTGGTTGCGTCACCCACACTCCAAATCGTCATTCCCCCCGTCGGATTGCCTTCGGAATCCGTCCACGTAAACGCGGCTCCACCCCAGTCCTGCACGTCGATTCCAAGATGCTCTTTGTACCAAGCTCGTAATGCAACAGGATTAGGAGAATTAAAGAACACGCCTCCGATGCCAGTAACTCTTTTCATTTCTGTTTCCGAAGTATGAGAACGGGTGAAGGAAAGGTTTTGCGTGGGACGCACGGATATGTTAATCGGTACGCGCCCGAGATGGGAGTGGTGGTAAGCCCAGATCGCGAACGTAACGAGAGTTGAGCTGATGTTGTGATATGTATCGATTGAAAATTATAGCCACTAGCAACATGCGTCCCATAGAATTTGACCAGTTGTCATTTGCAGCAGCAGATCTGAATGGCAGCGAAAGTTGAATTTGAATGTTGCTCACGCGGTGGGATAGCAGCAAACATTACTATCCATGCTTTCTTCCCTATTTGTTGGAAATGAGTTTGCCGCCAATGATCGCTAGAGGAAGCAAGATAGCTGTAAAGATGACGTGATACCAAATGGGAACATAAGGCCAGGACATTACCATCTTCAAGATACCAAGCGCCAGTAACAAACAGCCAACGACGAAGGGCGCTCGTGTGTTTTCGCCAGCAATCAGTGCAGCCAAAGCTCCCGACATTAGCGAGACCAACAATCCAAGAACGATCTGCGTGAGGAGCATCGTCGTGTTCGCGGTGAATGGTCCACCATTCTTGATAGCCTCTTCGAAAGCACGTTGATGAACGCCAAAACCCTCCGGCCAAATGGCTGAAAGAATCTTCTCGCTTGCGACCCAGACAACTACCCAGGAACTGAATCCGACGATAACTCCCAAAATGATGCGCAGCATATTTTGTTCTCATCCATCATTTCTTGAAGCCAATGTACAGAGTCAGAACATCAACGATTTGGTCATTATATCAGGTCAACCCTTCATAAACACTTCACGAGTCATCCAAACACCTGAAAAACCGTTCGAGTGATCCCGAACAGAAAAATTCCAAAAATAATCGGAGCGCGCCGGGAATGTTCGACGCATTTAATAAAAGAGCAGAACATGCGCCCAAGGTCTTTGATCGCCTCAGCTCGTCATTTCTGAACTACCAGCAGTCCGATGGCTTCGGTGGTTTGATTCGCATTCAACGAGTTTTTCACTTCCTGAAACCGATTTCTCAAGGTCCACGATCATGCTTTTGAACAAACTTTCAGGCCGTCGATTGAACACCGCGAAGCAATTGAACCGCGCAAAAAGACAAATCAAAAGGGATTGGCACACGGTCGCTCGTCATATTTGGATGGGGCAAGGTATTGAACGATTGGAGTCGCGTCTAATGCTGAGCGCGTCACCTGAACTGATTGACGTGATTACTCAGGAATCAGGATCACGAATCAGCGAAAGTGCCGTAGTCGGCAATACGGTGTTTTTCGGTGCAGACAATTCCACAAATGGCTTTGAGTTGTGGAAAACGGACGGTACAGTCAACGGTACAAAAATAGTTAAAGACATCATTCCTGGATTCGAGACTTCCGATCCTTACCTACTGACCAATGTCAATGGCGTTTTATTCTTTGTTGCGAACGACGGCTCGCATGGAGTGGAGTTATGGAAGAGCGACGGCACTGCGGACGGAACGACTTTGGTCAAGGACATTATCCCAGGTCCGGACGATGCGTCCTTCGGCGATCTCTTGGCTGTTGGCAGTACGCTTTTTTTCGTGGTCGATGATGGAATCCACGGAGAAGAGCTGTGGAAGAGTAATGGGACTGCAGCAGGGACGGTAATCGTCAAAGACCTTTTTCCGGGTCCCGATTCGTCCGGTCCTTCGAAACTAACCGAAGTCAGCGGTGTGGTCTTTTTTACTGCGAGCAATGCCGCGACTCGGGATGAACTATTCAAGTCGGATGGTACCTCTGCGGGGACAGTGTTAGTCAGGAACATTCGGGCCGGTGCGGACGCATCCTACCCAAATTATTTAACTAACGTGAAGGGGGTGCTTTTCTTTACGGCCGACGATGGAATTTCAGGCGACGAACTATGGAAGAGCAACGGAGTTGCTGCGGGTACTGTAAAAGTAAAAGACGTTTTCAGCGGGCCTGATAATTCCGGACCTCGAGGATTGACGAATGTTGGTGGCACTCTGTTCTTCTCTGCGACGGATGGTACCCATGGATACGAACTTTGGAAAAGCAACGGAACAAGCGCTGGAACGGCTTTGGTAAAAGATATCAATAGCGGTACTTTGAGTTCTTCACCTTCACAACTAACAAACGTAAACGGCGTCGTATTTTTCGAAGCGAGCAATCCAGTTAATGGTTCAGAGCTATGGAAGAGCAACGGAACGGCGGGAGGGACGGTATTGGTAAAGGACATTCTTCCTGGCCCCTATTCCTCCAATGTCAACAATCTTAGAAACACTAATGGCACTCTTGTCTTTAGTGCTAACGATGGTGTACACGGTGATGAGCTTTGGAAAAGTAATGGCGGGGCGAACGGAACGGTCTTGGTTAAGGATATTATGCCCGGTCCGGACGGCTTCAGTGGACGAAACTTCGTTATTCTTAATGGAGCCCTCCTGTTTGCCGCTAATGAAGGTCTGGTTGGTCCAGAACTGTGGAAAAGTAATCTCACCACAAACGGAACGACTTTGGTCAAGAATATCAATCTTGGAACGGAGGACGCCCGAATTCGAGACAGTATGTTTAACTTCAACGGAACAATGTTCTTCGTAGCCGAAGACCTCGTTCATGGTCGTGAGCTTTGGAAAAGCGACGGCACTGCACAAGGGACAGTTTTGGTGAAAGATATATTTCCAGGACCAACCGACTCGAACGCCTTTCAGTTCACTGTCCTAAATAGCCGCTTGTACTTTGTAGCCACAGACGACGTTCATGGTGAAGAACTGTGGCAATCGGATGGAACGGAGGCCGGAACGTTCCTTTTCAAAGAAATCACGCCTGGCCAGTTCAATCAAGGTCCCAGCGTACTTACTACGGCCCTGGGCAAACTTTATTTTGTTGCTGACGATGGTACGCATGGACGTGAGTTGTGGGAAAGCGATGGTACTACGAACGGCACAAAACTTGTGAAAGACATTAATCCGGGTCCAGCCAGTTCTGATATTTTCGAGTTGGCCAAGCTAGGTGAAGCCCTCGTTTTCGCTGCAAACGACGGAGTACACGGATCGGAGCCTTGGAAACACGTTCCTAGCGGCTTTGGAAACAACGAAGTTACCTCGCTCGTGCGTGATCTCAATCCTGGACCAGCTCAATCATTCTCGTTTGGATTCACACTAACCAACAACGCGCTGGCATTCTCTGCAGATGACGGCACGCACGGACGAGAGTTATGGAAAACAAATGGGCAAACAACAGGCACAGTTTTGATAAAGGATATCGAGGTTGGTCCGGATGCGTCTGACCCACGCGATCTCTTGGACGTAAATGGCACGTTGTTTTTCAATGCCTTTCGGACAAGCGTTGGACGAGAATTATTCGGTAGCAACGGCACGTCAAGTGGTACTAAGTTGGTGAAAGACATAAAACCGGGTGTCCTCGATGCCTTTCCGCAGAATTTCGTCAATGTTGGTGGAACACTATTTTTCGTTGCGAATGATGATGTTCACGGTGAAGAATTGTGGAAGTCCAATGGTACGGCAAACGGTACGGTTCTTGTTCGCGATATAAACCAAGGCGTTGATAGTGGATACGTCTCAGGGTTGATCAATTTGAATGGGACTTTGTATTTCCGGGCATTTGAGCCAATCAAGGGCTCAGAAATGTGGACGAGCGATGGAACACAAACAGGTACACTGTTGATAAAAGATCTTTTCCCAGGCCGACTCGGTTCACAGCCAGATAACCTATCGGAATTCCAGGGTTCGTTGGCCTTTACTGCGGAGGACGGTATTCATGGTTCGGATGAACTCTTCTTACTCGGGCCAGCTTTGTTTGGCACAGCAGGTGACGATCAGATAGTGGTGGCGATTGAAGAGGAGTCCTTTTCAGTGTCTATCAATGGGAAACCGCACAAAGTTAACCGAACCGTATCCTCCGATCTTACGATCGATGGGCGAGGCGGCTTCGACACAATTCGTTTCATCGGCGGTACAGAAGCCGAGGTCGGGATAATTCGGGCAACTTCAGCAAGCTTCGCGGTCTCCAATTTCGTCATTGACGCCATTTCCGTAGAGAAGATATCAATGGACGGCGGCGGTGGTCTCAACACTTTAACAATCGATACGAATTCTAACGTGACGAGATCGGTCAAGGCCGATCGCGACGATACTAACAACGAACTCGTCATAACCGACCTTGCGGACCCGACAACGGAAAAACGCGCCAAGAATTTCGGCGGCGATTTAAACTTCGTGTTCCGTTCGACTCGAACGACCGGGGTACGAGATACCATCGATTTTTCGCTGTTAACTTTAACCGATCTGCAGGCGATGAACTTTGTAAGTACCCGAATTGATGCCCGCAGTAGTATCGCCAACACGATCAAAGGTTCGCTTGGCGTGGACACAGTTTTAGGAAGCCCAGGTCCGGATATCATCAACGGCTTTGCAGGTAACGACGTACTTAGCGGCCTCAATGGTAACGATATCATCCGTGGCGGAAACGGCGATGATAAACTATTTGGTGGAAACGGCGATGATCAACTTTTCGGCGAAAACGGAAATGATACACTCGATGGCGGTCCCGGAAATAATACGTTAGACGAAGGGCCTGGTCAGGGTGGCATCATCTTTCGCGGAACGCCAGGCGACGATGTGATGCTGGTAGATTGGAGCCTCGGTCCGAACGGTGCCGTCGCGAATTTGTGGCTTAACGGAGTAGCCAGCTCGCATGAATATCGCAACGGGGAGACGATCATTTTGCTCGGTGGCGATGGCGATGATAGGTTGGAACTCATCGGCGAAGCACGAAATCGTTGGCAAGCCAAATTCTTCGGCCAAGAGGGCAACGATCGACTTGTAGGAGGTCAAAATGCCGACCAGCTTTTTGGTGGGATTGGGCATGATCAAATTTACGGACGAGGGGACTCGGACGTTATCCACGGTGACGAAGGTTATGACTTGATCTGGGGCGACTCGGGAGATGACCGGATATTTGGAGGCGAAGGCAATGATCAGATTTTTGGTGGCCATGGACTGGATCAGCTTTTCGGCCAAGATGGCAATGATCATCTGTACGGCGAATCAGGCGACGACCTGATGCTGGGTGGTAGTGGCAATGATGAGCTCTTTGCAGGGGCGGGTAAGAATGTACTGATCGGTGGCATCGGACGTGACAAATTGTATGGCGGAACCGACGAAGATGTGCTTTTAGGTGACTCGACGGAATTTGAGACGAGATACAGTCGCTTGTCTCTGATCGCCAGTATTTGGTCGTCTGGAATTAACTTTCGCGACCGCGTTAACGCAACCCGTTTAGCACTCCCCGTCAGCCGGATCGTGGACGACGGTCAAGTCGATCTGCTGTTCGGCGATACGGGGCGAGACTGGTACCTGAATGTGTCCAACAGCGACGCCCTTCGAGGCATAGACCGCGACCCGGCAAATGGTGATATCGTTAATTGATCAACCTTGACACTCGCTGGCTGTCGGTTTCCCGTAGACGGCTACTGAGCAGCGAGCGTCGCATCAAGAAGTTTTACAGGTTGAGCAGAACTGGCAAGAGCGATTATCAGTCCATCGCGACGAAACTCGTGGCTCAAAACGCCGACGACTCACAGAGCGCTACACGAATTTTTTTTGCACTTGCCCTCTTTGTATAGTTAACCGGCTTCTGATGCCAATCCGGTTTGATTACGGCTTCCAATGAAACTCGTTTCTATCCGGCATGTACGGCGTTTAATTGAAAAACGTCTCAAGTCACCCTTATTTTGAAAGTGAATCGAATGTCTACTGAAACTATTGCCAAGCCTGTCGCAACAAAAACCATTGTAGAAACTGCAATTGGCAACGGCAGCTTCAACACACTCGTCGCTGCTGTGAAGGCCGCTGATCTTGTAGCGACACTGAGCAGTGCTGGTCCCTTCACCGTGTTGGCGCCAACTGATGACGCGTTTGCAAAGCTGCCAGCCGGCACGGTTGAGTCACTGGTTAAGCCAGAAAACCAATCGAAGCTAGCTGCCATCCTGACCTACCACGTCGTGGCAGGAAAAGTACCTGCAGCCACCGTGGTTACGTTAAAGGAAGCAAGCACCGTCGAAGGCTCGAAGATTACTATCGAAGTCAAAAACGGCGAGGTGTTTCTGAATGGGAACACGAAAGTAATCATCACAGACGTGCATTGCAGCAACGGTGTCATCCACGCGATCGATACCGTGTTGATGCCACCAAGCAAGTAAATTTGCGTTCGTCAATTTATGAAACTCGTTTGCGATGCAGACGAGTTTTTTTCGTTTTCGGGCCTCATTGAATCGTATCCAATAAGCTTTTTTTGCCTTGCTACCTGCAATCGATCTCGTGCTTCGTAATGCGTGACAACAGGTCACAAACTCACGGCTGCGCTCATCGATTGATAACTTCAATCGCGAGGTTACTTAGCTCTTTCATTGTCCCACAGCGAACAGCCCCCTCGCCTTCGAAAGTGCCAGCACTCCTGCCACCAATTAGGAACGTGCCGCCGTACTGCGTTATGACGGTTGCCAAACGACTAATCTCGCGATCCTGGACCCGGCTGCGGATTGCATTAGTCATGGCAAGCCAAACGATGCTTGGTTTTTCATCTCCTACTACATCGGTCAACACATCGATCGGCGTATTCGGCCCCAAGTTGGTTTCGTCAAAACCACACTCATGCAAAACCAATGAAACCATTAGGGATGGAAGGAGAAAGGGATCGCCGTCCGGCGCGGCGCCCATTGCTGTTGGGGCATTCGCATCGGGATCGGGGATCGAAAGTCGAATCTGACACAATGCTAGGACGCAAAGAATCGTAGCACGATGCTCAATAAAAATCGCACGCTTGTCCGGCCAAAAATTTCCGATTGACGTCATTGCTTGGTGAATCGGACCATCGCAGATCTCAGCAATCGATAGGCCGTGAGCATACATCGCCTGCATCAAGCCGATGACGGATCTCGCGTGCCCGTCGGTCAACGCAGCCGTCAGGTTCGCACCGAAGTCATCGTCGGCAAACTGATTGACCGCTTCGTCGATGCCCAGCAGGTCGGGTCGAACGATGGTCACGTTATTTTCGCGAACGTAACGAATCGCTTCCGTCGCAGGGATTCGTCGATGTCCGCCGCGTGTTCGATGGATCTGCAACTCGCCGCTATCGGCCATGCGTCGCACGGACGATTCGCTAACACCAATCGCAGCAGCGAAATCAGAGGTAGACAGCAGGATCTGTTGCATAGCATTCGAAGTAGTCAAAGGGAAAAAGACGGATTTGGAAGTTTTGAAAGATAACGAAAGTAGTCTATCGAGAAATTCTCTCAAAGTAACCCTTAAAACTGTAAGAAATCCCCTTGACGGGGCAATATCATGAATCATCAGACAGTTTTGGCAGTTTTCGCCAGATTCATCCATTTCAACTTGTTGTCACGAATGAACTTTTTCCAAAGTTCAATGTCTGATTCAATTCCTACAGAGAATACCTCTATGTTTTTAGAAACCTTTACGCTATCATAATATGCAGACAGTTTTGGAATTTCTATTTTACA
>JANMNK010000742.1:0-6008 GCA_031373875.1 Pirellulaceae bacterium
GCTTCCGAACCCAAAGATCCTCCATCCATATCCCGAAGTCCGTTTCGCACGTCAACATCAACGGTAAGAGCCGTATGCAGTAGTTCTGCAAGTACGGATCTGTGCGGGGGACGGCCAGCAATGGCCGTTCCTACCGCGATAAAATGCTGTCAATTCGCGTATTTTGTAGTTCTAAGCAACGGCGTTCGCCGAGAACGGTCATTTATTTTGCATTTATTTGTTCGAAGCGTGCATCAAGCCTTTGGTTTTGGTCCGAACGCGGCAGAGATTAGCATCGGCCGTAATGAACAGCGATGAGCCGTCTTCGCCGAAAGCGCAATTGCTCGTCCGTTCGCCTGTATTAAGCCGTCCAAGTAGTTTGCCTGCGGGTGAAAATATCCAAATGCCACCTGGGCCGCTCGCCCAAATATTCCCGCTTACATCAACCGACAATCCATCGGGCAATCCTGGCATGACGCCAACTTCGGCGGTGGCGTCGAACAGTTGGCGACCTTTGTCGAGTGTCCCATCAGCCCGTACAGGAAAGGCCATCCAAATGGCTTTCTTGGGATCGCTTTGCGCGACGTAAAGTGTCTTCTCGTCAGGCGAAAATCCGATCCCATTCGGTCTTTGTAGTTCTGTGGAAACGAGAGTCAGAGTGCCGTCCACCGCAAGTCGATAGACGCCAAAATGATCAAGCTCACGGCGTGGGTCGTTTTCGCGATTAGGCAATCCGTACAGTGGATCGGTGAAGTAGATATCGCCATTGGATTTGAGAACGCCATCGTTCGGGCTATTCAATCGCTTGCCTTGGTAGTTGTCGACCAAAGTACGCTTGCCGCCGTTCTTCGTAAGCACACTCAGTCGTCGATCGCCATGTTCGCACATGACCAGTCTGCCATCTTTATCAAGTAACAGTCCATTGCTGCCAGGTTCGCCACCATAATAAGTGACGCCAGTGTAGCCCGACGGATTCATGAAAAGCGAAATGCCCGATGAAGCATCCCAGCGAAAAATACTGTTACGAGGAATATCCGAAAACAACAAATGCCCCGCAGTAGCATTGCCAATCCATTGCGGGCCTTCGGTCCAAGTAAACCCATCCGCGAGGACTTCGATTTTTGTGTCAGCACTTAGCAGAGCATCGAGTGCTGGATCCATACGTTCAAGTTTTCCAATCGTTCGCATCTCATTTTGTCCCTGAACAGCGGCGACATGAAACAGTAAGACGATCATCAACGCGACGACAGTCCTTGATTTTGATATTCGGACATCGTGAAGCAGCACAATGAGACTCCTTGACTCAGGAAGTGAATGGATGATTAGGTTGGAAAGGTAGGTCGGCGAGAGAGTTTGTATTGTAATCTGTTGTCGATCAGCAAAATTCAGATCCTGTGATATTTTTTTAAGGGCCTCACAGTTGAACTGAGATCGCTTCTGTTCATTAATCTATTTCGTCTGGTCATACGAAACAACTAGCCGATCGGCAGAAAACTTTAAGCCGTGAGTGCCACCCGAATTTTAGCTTTTCGAGTATCGCATTCCGTCAAACGAACGTATTCAAACAGAAAACAAATGTCTTTTCTGAACTTACAAGCCGCAGTTCATATGACCCTCGATCGTGCTGACAAGAGTACGACGGGCTCAATGAGACAGGAAATGGCCTAAGCTATGTAGCTACTGATCGGCTACTTTTTCCATGATGAATTTGATCTGCAGCGGAGCATTTGCCTGCCGTGCCGTCAACGTTGGTTGCACGTAGCGGACCGGTTGCTTCTGACCGCGAATTTGGAAGTGATCGCCTTTTTGAATTACGGGTTTCATTTCGGTAATCTTGCCAAATTCGTTTTGGCCCGCGACTTGGCAAGGCAGCCAATGACCTTGGCCCTTTTCATCTTCCAGATAAAACTCCGGATAAGCATGATGTGGAATCCAAACGGAGCGAGCGGGAATCCCGCGTGCTCGGCAAATGGCAACGAACAGACCTGTCATTTCCCCGCAATCACCGCGTTTGTTATTCAAGGCCTCGATCGCAGGTCGGTTGGTTTCCTCAAAACGGTATTCGATGTTATCGCGAACCCAATCATAAATCGTCTCGACTTGCTGCCATGGTGAGTCGGACTCGGAGAACTCGATCGTTTCCATCGCAAGTTTTACAATCTTGGGATTGGTGCTCTCGATTTGCGGACTTGCCCGCAAGAACGGTTTCAGCTCATGGCCAGGCTTAGCGACAAAGCGAAACGCGTCGACGTCCTCGCGCGCTGCCTGCACACGTTTGGTAACTTCGCATCGAATTACGCAACGAGCCGTTTCGCCAGGAGTCATGCGAGGTATTTCAAACTCGACCATCTTGGCGGTAACGTAATCTTTGTTCACAACACGCGAGACGTTTTCAGTTTTAATTGGTTTGCTCTGCGTCAAAGTCTGCTCGGGCCACTCCATTGGCACCGGAAATGCGCCGGTGACATTCTTTGCCTCACCAACGCTGCGCACCTCAAGACCAAAATCCCAAGTTGACTTGGTGTCGCTGTCGGCTTCTGTGATTCTAGAATTACCCGTATTCGACGTGGCAGCATCTTGACTTTGCACCCTGTCGTTGCCGCTAAATAAAATAAGAAATACAGCGGTGACGAGTAACGTTACTTTCAACATGGTTCTTTCTCATCACCTGCTGCAAGTTTGTTTTTTCCAAAACCGGGCAACGTTCAAAAAACCAGCCAACGTTATTGTGCAGTTGTCGTTTGTGCGACGGAGTCCGCTCTACCATCTCGCGTTGAATTGGTTTTAACTTTGAAGAGGACGATTATCAACGCTGAAAAGAGCAACAAAGCCGCAACGAAAAATGGTGCGCCCGGAATTTCAAATTTCAGCGGAGTCTTGGATATTGCAAACGAAAAGGTTCCTGAGAAGAGAATCGGGCCGATCATTCCAGCAATTCCCTGAATGCTCCCGCTGGCCCCCTGCAGTTGGCCTTGCTCGTCGCTTTTTACAAGTCGCGTCATCAAGCCTTGCACCGACGGTTGGAAGAAGCCAATGAAAGCAAAGACCGGCAATGCCAACCAAAGGACAATTGGAATCGAAGCGAGCCCAAACGCAGTCAAGCCGATGATGCCTGTCACCAATGCGAGAATCAGGCACGCTCGCTCGCCGAATCTTTTGACGGCTTTCCGGACCAAGAATCCTTGAACGACGACATTGAAGATTCCCACTGCCGCGAGTGACGAACCTGTCATGAGTTCGCTCCAGCCATAACGGTAGCTTGTATACAAAACGAACGTGCTGGGCAAAACGACGTGAGCCAAGAAATAAAAGAATTGAATTGCAGCCAGACCGAATAATTCCGGATGCGATCGCAGCAATTTCAGCGAGCCAATCGGATTCGCGCGTGCCCAAGAAAACGGCTTGCGATTTTCGAGCGACAGAGATTCGGGTAACACAAATAATCCATAGAACCAGTTGGTCAACGCCAATGCGGCAGCTACCCAAAATGGTACACGCAGTCCAAAAGCTCCAAGTGCTCCTCCAACTGCGGGCCCGATTACAAATCCCAATCCGAATGCTGCCCCGATCACTCCAAAACGAGCTGCGCGATGTTCGGGCGGGGTTATGTCTGCGATGTACGCAATGGCGGTTGCGAAACTGGCAGATGTAATGCCCGAAAGCACGCGGCCGACAAACAACCAACCCAAACTTGGAGCCAGGGCCATGATGATGTAGTCAATACCAAGACCAAAGCATGACAGCAACAAGATGGGCCGTCGCCCGAACCGATCCGAGAGAGCACCCAAGATCGGTGCGAATATAAAATGCATCAAGGCAAATACAAAGCCAAACGTCCCGTAGTAAATAGCCGCCATGCTCGTCACGGTCCGCTCAGTTTCCTGCGTGAGCGATTTGTTTCCCAGCTCACCGCTTGAAGCCGCAGCATCCACGGAAGGCACGGAAGAGTCATCAGCAAATTTATTTTGCAGACCGGCAGTTGCATCGACGCCTTGAATATTTTGGGATTCGACCTGGATGAGCTCTTTGCCAGCAAAGTCTTTAATGAGCTTTGGCAGAATTGGGATGATCACGCCAAAGGACAGTACGTCCAGCAGTACCGTAATGAATATGAACCCAATTGCAGCTTTACGATTTCTCTCTGTCACAAATCAAACCTATCCGGAGAGGCACGTTTCGGTGCCAAGTTAATCTTCGTTGTTATGTGTAGGTGCTTTGGAATTTAACTGGCGAACAGAAGCGAGGACAAGAATGATTACCGCTGCAGCTAATGGCCAAGGTGCCAATTTCCAAAGTGCAGCCGTGAAATCGAGATTGCCCTCTTTCGCTTTTCCTACAAACGTTGGACCAAAGTAGCCGCCTAAGTTTCCAATCATGTTGATAAACCCGACCGCAGTAGCAGCGGCAGAGGTGCCCAGTATCATTGTGGGCATTGGCCAAAAGGCGGGCAAATGTGCATAAAGTACGCTGCCGACGATAAACATCATCGACAGTGCACCCAACCAGTGATTTCCACTCCACGCGGCGATCGCCAATCCGACGCTGCAAATCGATAGTGGTATAGCAACGTGGAAAGGCCTCTCGTGAGTACGATCGGAATGCCATCCGTTGAGAAGCATGAAAATAAGGGCTGGTATGTATGGAACGGACGCTAGAATGGAGGCCGCACCTTTCTCCCACTGCGACTGGGCTTTGATAATCGCTGGCAAGAACATGCTAATTCCATAACTGCCGACATTCATGCAAAAATAGAAGGCAGTGAACATGGCGATCAAACCGATCGTTCCTGGGGTAGCTATGGACTTTAAGCTATGGGAATTGATCTGAGAGCTTTCGTGACTTAGTTGATTTTCAAGCCACTGTTTCTCATCGTCCGGCATCCAGCGAGCATCTCGTGGGCGGCTTGGCAAAGCAAACAAAACTAAGCCGCTTGCCAAGATCGGTGCAATGCCCTCCAGAATGAATACCCAACGCCAACCGGGCAAATTGAACCAAGTGATGTTGAGTAGCAATCCCGAAGCCAACATTCCGAAGGCCAGCGAAACAGGGATCGCGGACATGAACGTCGCAATTGATTTGCCACGTTGTCGTGCCGGATACCACAACGACAGGTAGACGATTACGGATGGAAAGAACCCGCCTTCGAAGAAACCCAACAAGAAGCGGAAAAAATAAAACTGGTATTCCGGATTGTCTCGAAGTCCGTTGACAAATATGGCCGTGCTGCCAAGGGTATCGGGTAACTTTGGGAACCATGCAAAAAACGAATTCATCACGGGCATTCCGATAAAGCCCACGACGGTCGCGCAAAGCCCCCACAGAATCAGAATTCGAAAGAAAACCCAGCGAGCACCATACTTGACCGTGATCAGCGTGCTGGGAATCTCAAGCAAACAGTATCCCCAAAAAAATATCCCGGCTCCAAAACCAACGATCTTGTCCGAGAACCCAAGTCCACCTTTTTCCGGCGGTTCCTGCATACCGAGCATTGCGACTGAAACGTTGGCTCGGTCGAGGTATGCCAGGATGTACAGCATGAACAAGATCGGAATAAGATGTACCGTCACGCGGCGACGAGATCGCTCACCTATGTCTTTGGCGGGCTTCCAATAGATCAGACCTATTAGAAAGTCGCCAAGTCTATCTTGTTCGGGTTTCATCAATTAACGGTCCTGAAAATTGTGTTCATTCCGATGTGTTCTTAAGATGCGTCTCACTGGATTGCATATTGGAATAACAGGTGCCAATTTGCTCAACAACCCTGTCGGCGACGACGCACAGTATACCAAGGCAAACGGGAATATGTTGCGGTAGAGATAGTCACGCAAGCTTGAAATAAATGCCATTGCACCCCGAATTGCGGTGACTTTGCGGGGTGTTAGGTGGCAAGGTCTTGTACTTCGTCAACGATAAAGATAATTACGTGGGTTGGTCTGTAGCGAAAGTTACGAAAACTGTGAGACTTCTCGCTGATCGCCGGTATCGCTCGTATCAAAATCGTACTCGTACTCGTACTCAGTGAAACGGTA
>JANMNK010000762.1:0-9685 GCA_031373875.1 Pirellulaceae bacterium
TATTCGGGTCTTTTTCTGCATCTTGTTTTGCTTTCTTCCATCGGTCGACGAAAGCGCGTAAGTCGTCCGGCGTCCACTTCAGTTTTTTCAGCAAGCGAGGATCCGGCTGGTCGCGTTGCCGATCGAGGTAGTCGAGAACCATATCCGAAGCTTTGCGAGCATACTCGAGGTTTGCAGGATCAGCTTGGTTTGGGGCAGGAGCGGAATCATCACCGGCTGTATCGTTTGCCGATCCAGACGTTGGAGCCGCGCTTGAGCTACCAGCATTCTTACCAGCCTCACCGCTTTGCTTCGTACTGCTTCCCGATTTGCCATCAGGATTTCCAGATGAGCCAGCTTGTTTCGCCCCTGGTTGTTGTTGATTGCCACCTGGTTGTTGAGCGTCGGATTTCTCGGGTCCGCCAGCGGTTTTATCGCCTTGGGGACTTTCGCCACCTGTTTTGTTTCCGTCTTTAGGTTGCAAAGCCTTATTTCCTTCCTCGCCTTGACCCTGCTCACCACTACCAGAACCCTGCTTATCGCCACTAGGACCCTGCTTGTCGCCACTAGGTTGACCTTGCTTGCCAGCGTTTTCATTGGCGTTTTCTTCTGCGGAGTTCTTGTTTCCTGGTTTGGTGCCTTCGGGCTCCTGCGATGGATCAGAACTTTGATTCGTGCCACTTTCCGTGTTCGCTTCAGAGTTTGCGTCGGCAGATTGTTCGGAATCCTTATCGTCACTCGATTCGCCGCCTGCACCGGACTTGTCTCCCGGTACGCCTGATTTTGGTTGGTCACCTTGGGGATTCCCAGACTTAGATGAGGAGTCACCCGAAGAGGGAGAGCCCTTGTTCTGGTCTTTATTCGCATCTTCAGAAGGACTCCCCTGATTGCCAGTGGCGTCGGATTTGGATTGATTAGCATCTTGCTTTTTTTGCGAAGCCGACGAGTTCTTGTCATTGCTAGAAGATTGCGAACCTTGGGTTTTCGGAGTTGCATCTTTGTTGTTTGAAGACGCATTCTCAGAGCCTTTCGACTGTTGTCCGTTTGTTGACTCCTTGGGGTTCTTCGGAGGCTGGTCAGATTTTGGCTGCTCCGATTTTGAATTGGAGTCCTTGGGATTTGCTGAATCCTTCGGCGATGGTTTGTCCGTCATTTGAGGATCGTTGTTGTTGCCCGTATCGCTGCCAACGCTCCCCTTGTTTTCAGTCCCCTTTTCTCCAGGACCCTTTTCTCCAATACTTTGATTCTGCGCATCGGTACCTTTGGTGGCCTCGTCGGGTTTGACAGAGTTTTCAGATGGTTCACCGGCCGCGCTAGATTTCGGATCGGCTTTTTGATTGGATGAATTGGAGTCTTTCGTGGGCGAAGCCTGTTGGCCCTTGGGGGCATTGTTATCGTTTGCTTCGTTGTTGCCTGAATCCGTTTTGGAGTTCTCGTTGGAAGATTTAGTGTTGCCTTCGCCTTGATTGTCTTGCGAATTAGGTTCCGGAGAGTTTTGCTCCTTGCTGGTGGCGTCTTTTTTTGACTGATTGGATTGACCCGATTTCGGTTTTGCCGAACTATTTCGGTTGGAATTCTGAGGTTGGCTAGACGAGTCATCAGTCGCTGACTCCATCGAATTCGATTCGCTATTTGGTTCGCCTTGAGATTGTTCTTTGGCTGAACTGCCGGGTTGATTATCGGATTTTGAAGTTGAGTCTTCCGAAGAATTCGACTCGCTACTTTTCTCTTCATTCATGAATTGTTCGATAGCTTCGAAGGCATCGCCGGGGTGTTCGGGCTGTCTGCTTTCTTGCCCCTTGGCCGATTGTTGGCCAGAAGATTTCGAAGCGGCGCTAGATTGTGCGTTGTTCGCCTCGGATGAATTGTTACCCGAAGCAGACGCGCTATTGGAGCTCGAACCGGCGCTGTTTTGATCGGAATTCTGCTCGGACGAACTGCTTTCAGCGGATCCTTCCTGACCTTCGCCGGAACTTTTCTGGGATTCGCCTGGGGTGGGTTCGTTCATATCCTTCTTTGGATCATTCTTAGGAGACTTGTTGTTGTTTTGAGCCTGTGAGTTCTTGTTCTGGTTTCCGTTCTTGGGCGTGTCCTTAGATTTGTTGCCGTCTTGTGGGCTTTGCGTGTTTGGATTTCTTGATCCGTCTTCGCTTTTGTTCTTTGCGTTCGAGTTTGGGTTGTTCTTGTCGGCGGCGGATGGCTTTTTGTTGGGTTGCCCCTTAGCAGCGTTCTTGCCCGGATCTTTACTTTTTGCGTTTGGATTGTTTGGGCTATCCTGCTTCGGATCGGATGAGTTCTTGCCGTCGGCGTTTCGAGAACTTGGTTGTTTATTGTTATCGCCGTCCCCGTCGGGATTTTTGGTCGGTGGCTTAGCATTTTCCGGATTAGGATCTTTTTCACTGGGAGACTCTTGGTCCCCTTCCGCAGGTTTTGGACCTGCTTGCGATTGCAAGGCTTTATCAGGCTCGGCGACTGTCACCAAGACGGGAGCAGACTCGACGATGTTGGGTTCGAGCGTGTCTTGACCGGGATGGTGGCGATTGTCTTCTGCGATAGCGACGATTTCGAACTGGTCACCTGGACGCAGTCGGAGTGTTGTGGGCGAAATAGAATACTCGCGAACGACTTGGCCCAAGGACCCCGTTTCATCGGTGAATAGTTGTTCCGCAACAAGCTCCCGTTTGTCTTGGCGAGCGACAATCCGGACCTTACGAAGCCCGAAATCGGGATCGATCGCCCGTGTTTCTACTTTAATTTGATCGTTGACGGCAACGACCAAGGGGCTGGGAAGTGCCGTGCGAACTTCGATTTCCGGAGCCATGTCCGCGATGATTTTGGTGGGATACACGACTGGTTGTTCGTTCCAATGGCCAAGTTCATTGGTCGCCCGGACTCGATAACTTCCCAAAGTCGGATTGTTTTTCTTTTCGTCGAGTTCGAGAACCCACGAACCTGTGAGGCTGCGATCTTGGACGCTCAAGTCACCGACACTTGCGGCTCGAATGAATTTTCCGTTTTCAACGATCGGATTGAATTCGATACGCGCCTTGCTCATTGGTTGATTGGCCGTTGCATGAATCGTAACGCGTGTGCCTTCAGGTGCTTCGATGCGACCGTCGTCTTTAGCGACGCGCGCATTCAGTTGCATGTACTTGGGGTATTCGTAGCGAACTTCGTCGATAGCGACGAGCGGGACCGCGCGGACTTCGATTCTGAAAGGTCCCTTTTGGGCATCCCCCGCGACAATCGAATAATGCATGGGTTGATGGATGCCACCAAAGTCTTTTCCAAACTCCAAATGATAACTGAGCCGTTCAATTTCCATATCCATGCGGACGCGTTGATCGACAAGCTGACCGTCCGCAGTTTCAAATTGAACAAAGACCGGCTCGCTTGCTTGGATGCCGCTCAGCTCGACTTGGATGTTTAGATTAGTGCCCTGCGTGACGACAGCATCGCCGGGAGTGACCGAGATGATTTTGACGCGCGAGGGTGAAGTGATACTGGCCCAAGGAAACAGGATTCGGCGGATCGTATCGACCCCGTTTTTGGGAGCGACAGCCAAATAAATACTTCCCATCAACAGCATGCCAAAGAGTAAAGCGCCGAGTCGAATGAGATGGGCATGATCGACCAATGTATTGGCGTCTTGTCCGTTAAGATACTTGTTAGCTTGTCGGCCGACATTGGCCAGAATACCACGCGGCACGCCGTCGGTGCTTTGCGAGAGCTCGAACCAATTAATGAGACTATTCTTCATCTCCGGTATCGTCTGTTCAATTCGGCGAGCAGCGTAGGCCGGATGGATCGGACGAAGTGCTAGCGGCAAAATATAACGAATCAATAAATAGCCGCTGATGGCGATCATGGCGAACCATATCACATATCGAGCGACAGAATTGAGTGGCCATATCCAGTGCTCGAACAGCACAACTGAAATCAAAATGAACAACAGGGAGATGAACATCCACATAAGCTGGACGCCCAGCTCCACTGTCTTGATCGTTCGCGCTGTCGTTAGGACATAGTTGCGCAGCGAATCCGATACGACTTTGGTACGAGAAGTCGGAGTTTTATCCGTCGCAGAAGCTTGAGACATCAACTAGCCCTCGTAGCGGTCGCCCTGATGCCGATAATACCCATATCGGCTTTCTTCGTACGGCCGCGAACCCATTTCATACAGTATACCGGACCCAGACGAATATTCGGAAACAATAGTTCTCCATAAAAGCGTGAAAACCGCAAATTCACCGCAATTATTGAGGACCCTGTTCGGCTAAATCCAGTTGACGATAAAGCTCTCGCCGGAAAAGAGTGAATATTTCAGGAGACAATTGTCCGTAATCCACCCAACCCGCGTCTTCGGTATATTCGTCGGATGTCCGGATAACGGGACGCAGTCCTAATTGCTTTAAGAGCTGCCTGCCCATTGCGTAACGCTCGGCTCCGTGGCTTGCCAACATTGTGAGCAACTCAGCGTCTTGTTGCCCATAGCAGTAAGCTTTGAGACGGATGGAAGGTAACGGAGCCTTAGTGGTTATCGCGTTTGTCCGAGGAGCCATGTTGATCGGCCGAGGATAGAAAAGCGCCAGTTCGTCAGGTTTCCGCCATGACTCGTCGGTCCCGATTGTCTGCCAAGGTAACACACCATCTGCACCGCGACACCAAACGTCCCAACACCAAGCGACGCTCTGCACGTTGCTGGCCGTCAGTACATTCGTGCCGCCATAAATCATCAGCGTTTGATTTTCGCGAAGCTTTCGGTCGAGAACCAAACGCGGATACATTCGAAACGCTGATTGCGAGACGACGTTGTAGTCAAGCAATCCGTCGAGCGTATCTCGTTGCCACTGAGGGCGAGAAATGTCGGCCCGAAACATTACTTGGTTCTTGCTGTTTGACGCATTCTTCCCTTCGCGAAATGCTCTCGCGAAAAATTGTAAAGCGACGAAATCTTGGAAATTGGCTGGTTCGTCTAACAACCATGGAGATGAACCGCGTGACCAACCTCGCTGCTTGAAATCGACTTTGTTGTTCAAGTAAACGTGAAACCTTGTGTCGTTCCAACCACGATCTGAAACGTGTTGGCAAAAAGCCCGCGATGCATCGACAAACGCTTGATGATATTTGGCTGTAAAGGCTTGGTCGGCCCAGTAGTTACCGGAATAATTACCTTCGATCGGGGACGGCCAATTCTCGTGAAGCGGCAGATAAAAGCACTCGATCGGAACCGAGCCACGCGGCAAATCCGCAAAAGCCGACCCATCGAAATACTCTGAGAATCGTTTGTCCCAGGCGGACCAATCGTAGTTGCCGTTTGATTTCGTCGGAGTAAAGCCTTCTGCGACGCGACCGTTTTGATAATAGGGCACGCGATTCAAAACAACCCGATGCCGATTGGCAAGCCGGTAGTAATCGCGATCATTGGCAGGCAGGTCGTAACAATTCATTTCCGGGAGAAAGCTCAACACGTTCGGAATAGTCGAGTGGTGAACATCGAGCGAGACTTTGAGCGAAATCTTCTTACCACCGGATTTCAAAACAAGCTGGCCTTCGTGATGGCCCGGCTCGATTTTTGGATCTGTCCAACATTCAAATAGCCAACTGCAAAAGTCGGGCGAATGTGGTGATAGGGGCAGTTTTCCGACCCAAGCAGATTTGCCGGAATCGAGTGCGGCCAACGGGTCTGGTAGTAGTTCCCCTTCGTGTGGAATGTATTCGTATCGATGAACTTCGAATCGCGCGTTACTAAGGCTCGGCATACGCCATTCAAACTCTAGATCCTTGGGTGGCTTCTTGCCAAGCAATTGAAAGCCAACCCATTGAGCATGGGCGGCATCGAGCTGGATCGTGTTGGAGTGGCTATCCCAAATTGCGTTCTTCTTGAGATAATCATCGCGGACTGTGGGAACTAACTTTTGGGAAATCGGTAGAAATTTATCCAATGGGTCCATAACCACGAAAGTACAATCAGATAATTGAGCAACGGGCCAATGCGGATGGCCCGGCTTCGGCTGATTGGTGGCTGACTCTGTATGTATGGAGAATTTTGAAAGTTCGGCGGGAAGCGTTCCGGGGATGTCGATCTTGGTGGGCTTGCTCGAATTGCCGGCGGAGTCAACTGCGATGATCTCGATGGCATGTCTCAAATTCTCATCCCATGCGGGTAGCATTGGATCGCAAATCAATCGCATCGCTTGATCAGGTCTTGCAGCCGGAACGAAGTATTGGGGAAGCGGCTGTCCATCGATAACGACTTTGTAGCCAAAAGCATTGGCATCCGTGGGCCAAGTTAATTGTCTTCGCGGGTCCGTCGGTGATGAACTAGGTTGGTCAAGCACATTGCGAGGCGGGGCAGGGGGCTGGTCATCTTTACCGGCAAGCTCAATCGTGAGGTACGGTGAACTTTGGCGATTGGAATCGCGGCTAAAGACAAACCGATTGGGGAACAGAATGTGTTCGAATTTTTCTCCGTCACGTTTCCACTCGCTGCCGGTGTCGTCCATAAGCAGCAAACCGTAACTGATTCCTGCAACACGTGCGGCGATCAAATGCGGAGGCACCTCGAATTGAATCCAGCCATCGGCGTCGGGTTTTGTGCCTTGAACGGATGCCCACATCGATCCGCCGTTGCCCAGACTGACCGCCGTGACATCGCTATCTGCCCAGCGCTCGTCGGGATAAACGCGGTGAGAAAAAGTGGAATGACCATCCTTGATCGCGTAACTCTGGGAATCCCCTTCTATCCAGTCTGCCGTAATCGTGCTGACCGTGATTCGGTCAACGTATGGCTCGCCCGCTGACCGCAACCAAAGCTTAGCGGATTTAATTGTACGTCCACGAAACGGCTCGGGATCAAAATCGATGATCGACAGCTCCTGGATCGATTTCAGCTTTAATCGCGAGGCTCCACCATTCGAACCTTTTGCCTCGTCTGCATAATTCGAAAGCCACGTATCGCGCGTGATTTCGACTCGCTGGGTTTGGCCAAGCAGGATTTCAGGAAACCAACAATATAGATAAATCGACACGAAAAGTTGAAAGCAGATTTTCATGATTTTTTCCAACACTTAACCGCGACTATCGAGCAACTTATTCGGATGCTATTCAAGAAATTGACACTGTGAAAGGTCCAGCGAAAAATGACTATTGGAAATCGAAACGACGCCGCCTGCACACTGCTAGCTAAATGAATCACTATAGCACATTGGGTCGCTCGCGTTTGTCGCGAGAGAACTTGTCGCATGGTTGATTCAGTTGCTATTTGCCACAAGTCGTTTTCAGCTTATGTTGCTCCCACGCAATCTGCATCAATACAGCATTGGCGGATTATGCAGCCCGATTCCTTGTCGAGGCATCGGCTCGGGGCAAGGGTTTTTCGGCTGGACAGTGTTTGGCCTCAGTATTCGTTTTCACTTGGTATTCGCACTCACTTGGATCACGGGCTCAATCGTTTAACAAAAGCAAATCATGTTCCGCGAACTGCGTTTTCAATCATCAGCCCTGTTCGTCGCCAGCCTGATTGCTATTGTCATCACGCAGACTGGTTGCTCGTTTCTTGTACCGCGCATGCCGGTCAAGAATTGGGATAGAGGTTATACGATCATCCTGCCCGGTATCGAGTCGCGACATTTGCTGCATCGCGAAATGGCGATGGGCCTTCATAATGGCGGCGTTCACGGGACGATCGAAATCCACGATTGGACGACTGGGCTTCCGCCGCTCATGTTAATGCACTTACGATATATGTCGCGGAACCAACGGCAAGCGGCCTTAGTTGCACAGAAGATCATCGATTACCAAGATCAATATCCGGGCAGACCCGTCAATCTCATCGGCCATTCTGGAGGCGGGGGGCTTGCACTGTTGACGCTCGAGTCGCTACCCGAAGGTCGACAAGTGGATACGACAATTTTGCTGGGCGCTGCTATCTCTCCGCGTTTTGATTTGCGAACGGCGTTGCAACATTCTCGAGATGGTATTTGGAATTACTCATCCATGCTGATGGACTCACCATTGTTGGTTGCAGGGACAACTTTGGCGGGAACGGTCGATGGCAATCATATGCCTGCAGCGGGTGCCATTGGATTCTTTTGGCCCGACAACATGAGCGACTTCGATCGATGGCTGTACAAGAATCGATTGCATGAAAAGCCGTATCGATTGCGATTCTTGCTTAACGGCAATCTCGGTGGTCACTACGGCCCGATGACTCGCAGTTTTGCTGCCCGCAACTTGGCTCCAATCATCCTCAACGCCACTAAGTCGGCTAATGAGTAGCTGGCTCACTTCTCCAAATTGCGTTGGTCGAGTCACTGTGCGGGTTGCGGGTGGGCGTTAAAGCGTTTCGAATCTTGGCTCGGCTAGGATTGCACGTCCACGATTCGTTGATGCTACAATGCACAGCACTTTCAAATTCCCGCCAACACATCAAGACGTCGCAATCGCATGAGCAATCGGAATGAAACATTGAAAAGCGGGAGGATCGATCCGGCCACGCTCATGCGGATCAAAAATCTGCAGGTCCGCGCAAAATCCGTCGTCGACGGATTTTATAACGGACTCCACCGAAGTCCTTTGCATGGATTTTCTGTCGAGTTCAGCGAATACCGCCCGTACTCCAATGGCGACGACCTCCGCGGGTTGGATTGGAAACTATTTGGTCGCACGGATCGCTACTACATCAAAAAATTCGAAGATGAAACCAACCGACGATGTTACTTGGCCGTCGATAACAGCCGGTCGATGAGCTATGGTTCGCTGGGTTATACCAAGTCCGACTACGCGCGGACGATGGCGGCCACGTTGGCTTATTATTTCGCTTTGCAGCGTGACGCAGTAGGATTGCTGACCTTTGAAGATAAAGTCATCGACTTTATCGGCGCTCGGCATCGGCCCGGTCATTTTCAACGGATATTGGCTGCGCTCGATCGACCACCCCAAGGCAATCAAACGGACTTGTTGGGGCCGCTAGCTGAATTAGCCGAGTTGGTCCGCCATCGAGGCCTAGTGATCCTGATCTCGGACTTGCTCGTTCCGTTGGCTCAGCTTCGGTCGCGGTTCGCTTTCCTAAGGGCGAGGCGGCACGAAGTCATGGTATTACGAATTTTGGATCCCACCGAAGTCGAGTTTCAGTTTGATTCGCCCGTCATGATGGTCGACATGGAGACCAAACGCGAATTGTTCGTCGATCCAGGACAAGCTCGGCAGCGATACCAGCGAGCCTTTGCAGAGCACAATGATCAGTTGAAGAACATCTTTGCTGAGTTGGGAATCGATTGGACTACGTTGACCATCGACCAGCCCCTGGACACGGCTCTCTTTAATTTCCTGGCCGTCCACAGCAATTGACCCCCTGCGTTCCCAATCGCTGCGAAAGCAAAATCGACTAGTGGTTCGTCAAACTTATAAGTCAGGTTTGCTATGTTTTGGTGCGAGGAAGTCACGTTGGCAGAAAGCTGGAGATTGCGGGCGAGACGTCCACGCACCGACCCCTGACTTTAAGCGGGACGAATCACTGGTCCTTTCTGTGATCCAACAACTTTTTTGCTCGGCTTTTCCAATGCGACGTCGACCGCTAGAATGTTCAATCCGCAGCTATAATGAAGGGCCCGGGCAAAGCAGAAATGAGCTTCGCGGAGTAATGTAATAAAACTTTCACGAGCGTTATTCTTGTAAGCCAAACGAGCCCTACTGAAAAGCTAGT
>JANMNK010000794.1:0-3491 GCA_031373875.1 Pirellulaceae bacterium
GCCTTACTAAAACTTCTCAGAAAATGCTCCAGCAAGATTTGGGTTCGCACGTCCAGGAAGTTGGTGGGTTCGTCCAGCAAAAGCAAGTTGGGTTCATGCAACAATAAAGCTGCAAGCTTTACACGCGTTTGCCAACCGCCAGAGAGTTCCGATACTGGGCCAGTCAGGTACTTGCCCTTTAGCTCGAAATCACCAGCAACTTCGCCGCATTTCCAGTCCGGTTGTTCACTGTCACGCATCAGGAATTCGAGTGCCGATTCGCCAGGTAGAAATGGGTCGTGCTGTCGAAGGTAGCCGACCTTCAAATTCGGGTGTCGAACCACTTCGCCCTTCTCCAGCTCTTCTTCGCCAAGCAGAATTCGCAGCAAGGTCGATTTGCCAGCGCCGTTCCGTCCCACAAAACCAACTTTCACGTTGTCCGTGATGGTCGCTTCTGCATTATCCAAAAGCATTTGTTCGCCATAGCTTTTTTCAGCCCCGCGAATTTGTAGCAATACAGCCATAAGTCTGATTATTTCCAGTTGTCCGAGTCGCATTGATAAACGAACGTGCTCATCTCGTTCTCTCTTTCGGGTCGTAGATTTACCATTGGATGCGATTCAATGGTCTCTACCTGCACCCATCTACCGTTACTCGCGCGTCCTTGAAGAGCAACTCCGTCGGAACAAAAACACACAAGTAAGGAATAAGAGGTTACAAACCGCTTGAATAAGGGTCAACCCAGCAGTTTTGCAAAGATTTAGTTGTTTTGCGAAGAGGCATTTTTTAAAAAAATATTGGCAGATCGATATTTTTGAGACTTCTCGCTGATCGCCGGTATCGATCATATCAAAATCGTACTCGTACTCAGTGAAACTGTACTCGTACCCGATCGGGAGCCAGAGTCGAGTACGAGTACGAGTACCGCCTGTGGCTGAGTACGAGTACGAAAATGCTGTCAATTCGCGTATTTCGTCGTGCGATACACCGGCGATCAGCGAGAAGTGTCGATATTTTTGGGTCGTAATCACGCAGATCACCATGGCATTTCCCAAAGTTCGAATTCTTCACCGTTTTACTTGGCCGGAGAATATTGCAACACAATGGCCGTTGTTGATTTTTCTTGGGATGAGATTTGCAATCCCTGCACTGCGAGATCGATTCCCTTGTGATTGCTGCTCTCGATGGCTTTGTCCCAATCGATCACTGTGTAAAGGCGATTGGGATCGAGTCCTTTAAGTCGAATCGTTATCGAACGGTCGACCGGACCAGGACCGCAAAACGCTTGAACAATTCCGGCATCCTTTTCGGGATCGTGAAATTGGAATGCTATCCACTTGGTCGAGCCATCGGTCCACTGGTTCAAGGGATAAAAATTGGTGGCGAACAGCGACCGCACCGGCATGTAATGCGTTAAGTGATCACGCAGGGCTTTTACTGCGACTGGGTCGCGATAGTTGATTGCAAAAGTAGCACATGCGCCCATTCCGCTGCGAAGAGCGACATTATCTGCAGAGACAGCTCCGAGGCCATGCAACGGCAACCAAAGCGACAACCCATAACTCATTGCTTGCACGTTTCGAGGAAATAGCTTGTCGTCCCAACAACTATCGCTTCGCCACAATACAACGCTTCGTCGCATCATTTCAAAATCAAGCCGCCTTCCACCACTCGCACAGTTATCGATAATCAGAGTCGGGTGTTGGCGTGCTAACTCATCAAGATAATCATACAGACCATTCACGTAACGAATTTCGCGAAGGCCAACTTCATCGGCCGCTTCGTCGTTATGCCAAAAATAGGATGGGTACTCGTTAAAGTCTTGCCGGTAAATCGATATGCCTGACTCGCGTACTTGTTCTGACACCTTTTTGAGCATCCAATCGCGAGCGATCTGGTTACCCATATCGACCAGTCGAAACCCATCTTTCTCCATGTAGTGGAGTTGAGGTGGAATATTACTAGGCAGCAGAAGCCAGTCTTGGTGCTCGCGATCTAGCCAACTGCCGCGCATGGCTCGCTCTGGTTCAAACCAAGCTAAGAACCTCATACCCGACTTGTTAACGGTTTCCCCGATAGTCCGCAGTCCTTCTGGAAAACGTTTTGCATCTGCATTCGGGTTGCCTTGGCCAGCAGGAAATCCGCCTTCGTTCCATCCCGCATCCAGCCAAAACGTATCGAGCGGCAACTTTAGAGCCGCGACGTCCGTTGCTAAAGCGGTCAGATTCTCCTGCGTCGTTTCATTAAAGCCAAACATGCCGTGAACGCTTGCAGCAACGGGCATCAACGTCATGGCGGGATGGTTCTTTGGCGTGAAATGATCAAGAAGAAGTCGTCGAAACTGGTTTTGGCCATCGATCCAATCTCCCTTGTATCCCATCAAAAGCAGCGAAGGCAGACGAAGCTTTTCCTTCGAGTGAATCTTGAAATGCGTTCGTTTTAGCCCTGAAGCGATTCGAACCTTGCCATTGCCCAAAGCTTCGAACGAAGCAGTCCAATCGCCAGTCCAGCCGACGGCCACAATTAACCCGCCGCCTTCGCACGCGATATTAAAGTAGGGCATCGTGCCATCCGAAGATCGACCGCCAAACGACTCTCGCGTTATCATTTGATTCACTGGCAGGCGATCCGTCTCCGGTCGAAAATCAATCGCTTCGCCATGACTACCGCGACTCCAATGCAAGTCGATGGGGCCGTCGTTCGGCATCTCTAAAATAAAGTCGGCTGACTTGAGGTCATTGTAGAGCACAGAACTTTTACTCTCCGATGCGTCCAATCGAACTTGCCATTCCACTGCATTCGATTCGGAGTATTTGCAAAGTTCGTATTGGATCGCGGCGTTCGCTTTAGGACAGGGCATTTGCTCCAAATTGACTAAGCCAAAATCGGCGTCGAGTTTTAGGATTGGTCGATCATCGAATGCAAAAGCGACCTGAAAAGGAAAAAGCAGGATTAGCAAGTAGTTAAGACCATGGCCGCATTTCATCGCTGTAATCCGTTCGAACGATCGTTATCGAGAAGTAATAAATTTTGGGCGAAGTCGATTGTACCGCCAATCGCCGAGGGTCAGTTTATGGATTCCCGACTTTTTAGTATTGGGAGATCGAGATTATCGAAGCATGCAACCACGACGCTCATGACATGAAAGTGTGATTCGATCGCTCAATAACGAAGCCACCCAAGTCCTGATCTGAGCGTAAGAAATCCCGAAGCAGACCGATGCTTTGACGAAAAACATAGGCCGCGAGCTAGTATTTGAGCAACAGGGCGCTGCAGATTCGGGAGATCGATTGCTCGTCGTGCAAGTGAGCGACGGGAATTCGTTCAGCGATGAGACGTCCGGCGGCTTGGTTAACAAAATCTTGCTCGTGATGATTGATGATGGCGGAAACGGCGTAGCCTTGTCTTCGCAAGAGCCCGAGTGCGAGCGCTGCGGTTTCGTCGACTTGTTGAACAATAACGATTACCGAAGCATCGCGTGCCAGTCGGCTTTGTGATTCGATCAACATCTG
>JANMNK010000813.1:0-9913 GCA_031373875.1 Pirellulaceae bacterium
ATGCATGCAGGCATTCGCTGAACACGTATTGCCAGAATCTGACGCTAGATCCGACGACCAAATGGCCAAAAAACGTTTGCCTGCAAAGCTTGCTTCAGGAACTTCCTATCCAGTCGACTTGAAATGGCACACGTCCGAAAAAGGATTTGACTCGTCCACCCCTCGTCAATGGCCATCGACCTTAGTCCCTGCATTCCAACGTCATCTTGAGTCCCTCGTTCCGAAAATCATTTGGGACTGGACGTCACCCGATCAAGCATTTGCTAGAGTGGGTCAGAATACTTTGTCGATCCGAACAAAAATCGCAAGTCACCTGGAGGTGGTCTTCGAATCCGTGCATGCTACTTTAATCAAGTCCTCAATTAAGGAACTTGGGAAACGCTGTTCGCTCATCGTAAGTCCAACGGGCAATTCAGGCTTGGCAGTCAAAATCACGTCAGTGGATCAACTGACGGACGGAGCTTACGTCAAATTGGTTTTAGCTTTGTTGAAATCCGATTCAGCCGCCTCAACCAAGACAAAACGAGAAAACGATGACCTGCCGCAACGAACCAAGACCCGTAGAAAAACGGCATCGAAATGAATTCTCCCCTGATCGACCCAGCCCTCTTTTACCAGTTCGAAGTTCAAATCGATTCGGTTGCATTTCGTCCAAGCAATCTCGACTGGGAATTGCCGCCTGCGACAAGAATTCCCGATTTTGGTCAGTTGAGCGGCAAGAAAGCGTTTGCAGAACTTCGGATGGCATGGAGTGAACTTGGCCTCTTCTTCCAACTGGACGTTTCAGGCAAAAAGTTGCCAACGCAGTTCACAAGCGCAGTCGGTGGACGAAGCGACGGGA
Organism: Pirellulaceae bacterium; assembly: GCA_031373875.1. Lineage (GTDB taxonomy): Bacteria > Planctomycetota > Planctomycetia > Pirellulales > Pirellulaceae > JANMGV01. The sequence goes on from JANMNK010000813.1 coordinate 842, forward strand.
TGCGCCTCTGGCTCGACACACGTGGCAGTCCCGATATTCATCGTGCATCCCGCTTCTGTCACTGTTTTAATTTTCTGCCGGGCAGTCAACAAGCAAACAAGACTTCGGCCATTGCAACTTTTGAGCCGATCGCGCGAGCTCGTGAATTGCCAACACCCGTGCGTCCAGAACAAATTCCTATTCGAGTCGCTTTTCGAAAAAACGGCTATCGTTTGAATGCTGCTTTACCGGCGAACGTTCTGACCGGCTACTCGCCATCGGAATATTCCGAACTGAGTTTTTTCTATAGCGTCGTCGATGAGGAACTGGGCGTCCAAACTTTGACGGTAGGTTCCGAGATGCGGTACTACGAAGACCCAAGTTTATGGACGCGATTGAAATTGCGTTAATCCACTGCCGGCAAGTTTGCTGAAGGCGTGCTGGCTGCGTGGCGACGCTGGCGGCTGGGTAGACTGCTCGAAACGTCTTGACCCTGATTCGATTCAATAGACGTCAGATACGGCCGCAAGCAAATGGGACGATCGCGGCGGCCACTTCGCGCGTAATCTCGATAAATCATTTGAGCCGCTTGCTCTCGATCAAGCTGCCGAAATTCGACGAGATATTCAAAAACCAATTCAATCAATTTGGCAAGCGCGATACTGTGCGTTCCCACATCGCGTTGCCTCAGCCAATTTGCAAAATGCGAGAATGACGCGAAGGCCGAGTCGCCACTCAGCAATTCCTTTTTCGATTCTTGAAAATTCCCACTGTTTGCGATCAGATCCCAGTATTTCGAGAATCGTCGCATGGTTTGAAGTTCGTCGAACGATATCGATCGAGTCGAAAGAATTTCGTAAGGCGGAGCGGCGCTGTATTTCATCTGCCATTGTTCGTCATGGCGAATAATGGGCGTGCCTCGCAATCGTTTCAAAATTCCAACTTGGATTTCTTGTGGGTCCATTTTGACAAGCTCGTCAAAGCCACGTCCGAAACTTGCAACGTCTTCACCTGGTAATCCTACAATCAGGTCAGCATGAATATGGACACCTGTTTCGGTTCGGAGGAACCGAAGATTGTCCTTCAGCTTTTCATTGTCTTGTTTGCGTTGGATGCGAGCAGCAACTTCCTCGTTCAAAGTTTGAATTCCAATTTCAAACTGTAACGAACCGGACGGGAATTTTCGGATGATTTCTCGCAACCCGTCAGGCAGGCGGTCGGGGACCATTTCGAAATGAAGAAACAGCCCCCTGTTCATTCGGTCCAAGAAGAACTCCAGGATCCGCGAACTGACGCGAGCGTTGAGATTGAACGTGCGATCGATAAATTTGAATTGGCGAGCGCCACGATCAAGCAGTCGCTGCATGGCTTCCAAAAATCGTTCGACCTCAACTTGCCGAACAGGTATATCCAGCGACGACAAACAGAATTCGCAGCGGAAAGGACAGCCGCGAGAAGCTTCGACGTAAATCGTTCGATGGGCAATATCCGCGTCCGAATAAAGATCGTAAGGAAGATTCAATTGCTCGAAAGTCGGCAAGGTGCTGGCGATAATCTTTGAGGGAGGCCTTCGACCTTCGAGAATGGAAAAACAAAGCTCGCGAAATGCGTTATCGCCTTCGCCTGTTATTACATAGTCGACATCTTGCACTAGTGGCTGAGTTTCAATCTCATAACTGACTTCCGGGCCGCCCACGATCAAAATAATGTCTGGGCGAATTCGACGAAGAGCCGCAACGAATCGTCCCACAATTTCTACATTCCAAATATATGTGCTAATCCCCACTATCTTGGGATTCAGTGCTAGTACCTGCTCGATCGCATCGAGCTCGTTTGTGGAAATGACAAATTCGACAATAGCCGATCGCGACTGCAGTTCGCCGAGATTGGATTGCAAATAACGCAATCCAAAAGCCGCATGGTGATAGCGTGCATTAAAAGTTGTCAGAACAATATCCGGCATTTGCCGAAAGCCTTTCCCAAAACCGCAATCGATCCCAAACCCATACTCTACCCCGCCCAACCCCTTTTTCGCAGTGCAATCCCAATGTTTCGTGGCCATTTTCTAGCTACAACGACGCAACACGAAAAATATTTTTTTTCGTTCGGAACATTTGTCGGTCTTTGGGGTATATCTACCCCCAGGTTTCGAATTTAAAGCCGCTGACTGTCGCGGCAGCACTCGAGGTTTGGGAGATAGAGATATGAACTGGAATTCGATAGTTGGTTTCGCATTTGCAAGTTGTTTAACGGCATCCGCATGCGGGTCGGCATTTGCCCAGCCGCCAGCCAAGGGCGACAAAGGGCACGCCTCCCCATCTGGACCGATGGCATTTTTCGCTTCGCTGGACACCAATCACGATCGCGCGCTTTCTGCGGACGAATTAGATCAAGCCAAAGAAGCGTTGCTCAAGCTCGACTCGAACGGCGATGGGACTTTATCGTCCGACGAAATTCGATCCGCGATGATGCCCAACCGCCCGAAAGCAAAAGAATCACGCGGCCCCAGCCGATCGGCACAGCAAGCGAAACGTGCAAAGTCGGCGAAACCCGATCAAAAGCGTCACGGCAAACAGGCACGTCGCCCCGACAATAATAGAAAGAAGCCGGGTGCGAACGCTAAACCACAAGGCCGACCGAAGTCTGTTCCATCGGGAAAACCTAATCGTCCCGGAGCCAAAGACAAAAAACGACCAGACACCAATGACCGCCCCAATGACAAACGCCCCAACGACAAGAATCGACCAGAGAAGAAGGACCGCGGTCCAGACAAACGAGGTCCAAAACCATCAGACAAGTCCTGATCCAACTTCTCTCAAAGTAGACTGTGCCGAATTCGCACAAGAGCGGAAAACCTCATGTTATGGCCGCCGCCGCGATGGCGTAAGAATGTTAAATCTAAAATTCGGTGATGAAAAGTTTCTCTAAGTAGGAGCCCGTGATCTGATTCGGGCTCTTCACCGAAATTGCGGGGCAGTAGTTTGCAGCCAACGGCACCGGCTGAGAAAAACCGCTACGCCTACTGGAACGGAATCGGTATTCTTGAAACGATCCGAACCAGCCTCTTTCATTGGTAATTTTTTCAGGGCCGCCATCCAGTAATCGGAAAACCTCAAATTGGGGTTATCGGTCGTAAGTAAGTGGAGACGATCAATTCACCCAGGTTTTTCAGTTCAGTTCCGAAGAATGTTCTGTGCAACAGTTGGGTTCTGAAACTGTAACGACATTCCGCTTGTCGAATTTTCTACAACAAACTACGGAAGTCGTCATAGCATTCGCTTGGTTGGACGATCGAAAGTAGCCTATACTCCTAATTGCCTCGGTCGTTCGACAGCTTGACTCGACCACAACGATTGCGAGCAAGACCACGATTAAAGCGTCGATGCCGCTGACAGAATCCTTCGCGAATCGCCCCTCCAATCCACAAGCGCTCGTGGAAATATGAACTCCTCCCACCGATGAAACCCAAAGACGAAAAGCTCGACTTGACTATGCTGTCGGATGACAGCCTAGCGAGATCCTTTGCAGCGGACAAAGAACCAGCGGAGACGGTCGCAGCAACACCTCGTATGTTGGGTCGATTTGAGTTGCTTGAGCGGGTTGGAGCGGGAGCATTCGGCGAAGTCTGGAAGGCCCGCGATACGAATCTTGGCCGAATCGTTGCAGTCAAGTTATTACACAAAGGATTGGTTTCGGGCCAGGCGGATCGCGAGCGTTTTTTCCGCGAAGCCCGAGCGGCAGCTAATCTTCGCCATCCAGGAATCGTTCCCCTACATGAGGTCGCCGAATTGGATGGTATCCCTGCAATCGTTTCGGCCTTTGTTGCTGGCGTAACGCTCAAGGAATTGCTTGCGGTACGAAGGCTCGACCTTCGTGAAGCCGCAGTGCTGGCATCCGATGTTGCGTATGCGCTCGATTATGCTCACTCGATGAAATTGGTTCACCGCGATGTGAAACCCGCCAATATCATGGTCGAGTTTGGGCATACGCAAAGTCTGAGTACGTCCCTCGACGTCAATTCTACGACACGAAGCTCGCCTTCGCGTTCCCAGGCTGCTCGCTCCGGAGCGACATCGTCCGATTCGTTATCTACGTCACAATCTTCGGGACCGCGTCCTTTGCTGGTCGATTTCGGATTGGCTTTGCGTGAGGATGTCGAAGCGACAATGACTGCTGACGGCCAAATTCTTGGGACTCCTGCTTACATGAGTCCAGAACAGGCAACGGGCGAAGGTCATTATGTCGATCGTCGAAGCGATATTTATTCGCTCGGTGTTGTCTTGTATGAATTGTTGACGGGCGACCAGCCGTTTCGAGGCTCGAAGGTAGCGATCATCCATCAAGTCATCCATGACGATCCACCGACGCCCCGAGCTTTGAATCCGATTGTCCCGCGTGACTTGGAGACGATCTGTTTAAAAGCGATGGCAAAATCAAAAGCGACGCGTTACCCGACTGCGGCAGAATTTGCTGCGGACTTGAGGCGATGGTTGAATGATGAGCCGATCTTGGCTCGCAGGCCAACGATTATTGAGAACTTGCGTCGATGGACGCGAAGGCATCCGGGACTTGCAGCTTCCATTAGCTTCTTTTTCATCTCGTTAATCGTGATTGCGAACGTATCCAGTTTTGCTGCCATTCGATTCCGAACTTTAGCCGAAGAAAATGATCGCGCGCGGCTAGCAGCGGATGATGCCCGCAAACTTGCCGTTTCCGCTCAACATGCGAGCGAAGACGTTCTATTCGACATGTATACGGCATTTGGTCTGGAATCCTCAGATATGGGCCAACCGGCTTTCGGGTTACCCTGGTTCGTTGCTGCTGCAGAATTGCAGCATAATTCCGGACGGAATACGACCTTAGCGGACCAGTCGCGTTCTAACGAAAATCAATTGCGATTCCAGAATTGGACGCGATTGGTTGCCATTCCTGTTCGTGCTTGGTTTCGAGACGCAACGGACAATCTATCCGGCATCGCTCATAAACTGCAGTGGCATTCCAGCGGAAAAATGTTGCTTGTCCAATCATTCGGCAAGTTACCGGAGATTTGGGACTTAGAGAGCGTTACACCAAGACAATTCACGGAAGAAGTTTCCAATTCCACGATAGGTGAATGGAGTCCAGATGGCAAATGGCTGGTTTTGGGTTCACCCTCAGGTCGAGTCGATCTGATCGATGTGTCGACTTGGAGGCCCATGGCGGGGTGGTCCCAAACGGGTCCAATTACTTCCCTAGCTTGGAATGACGAAGGTCGTTTAGTCGCAGCAGGCAGTGACTGTGTTCGGGTTTGGGATTGTGATCAGCGAGAATTTGTCACAGGAGAGTTAGCGCATGCTGCAGCGGTCGTCAGCATCCGTTTCAGTCAGAGTAGCGATCGCATCGTGACGGCAAGCAACGATGGCTCGGCATATGTCTATCCCATCCGTAATGGACCGAATCCGCAACCTCTGTTTCCTCCAGTAACTTATGCGAAGACCCATTTCCTAGCACCGTTAATGCCTCGCTTCGTGGATATGGACCGCAAATTTTTGACGCAACTCGAAGATGGTGAACTTGTTGAATGGAGTGCAGCGAATGGTGAACGTAATGAGAAATCGAGTATCGCCAAGGTAACCTCATTCCAAGCTTCCCCTAGCGGCATGTTTGGAGCATTGTTTGAGGAGTTCGAAGGCAGACTGCTAAACTTGTCGGACGGCGAGTTTTTTGGTCGACCGATCAATCACACGAATCACGTAACGTCCATCGCATTTCGCCCCGATCAGGAAGCACTAGCAACATCAAGCTATGACCGAACTGTTCGGATATGGTCGACGGTGGATGGCCAGCCACTATTGCCTCCAATCGAACACCAAGGAGAATTGCAAACATCAGAATTCTCGCCTGACGGCAGATATTTGGCCACGGCACAGCACGATGGGTTGATTCGCATTTGGTTGATCGATCTGCCGCGACGCACTATCGAAATTGGTGGGTACGACTCTTTCATTGAAATGAGCCAAGATGGCAAATATGCTTTCTGTGGCCCGTGGGAAAGCAGACGTGGGCTGGCATCCGTTCAAGCTTTTGAACTTGCATCCGGCAAGCCCGCTGGCCCCGAATTTGTTGTCGGATCTCTCGTCAATGGTGCGTTCTTTTCTCCCCAGGAATCGATGGCCGTAATTCTTGCCGCTGCTCCCGGGACACAAAGCTACGCCAACCAAATCCGACCAGTAAACGGCGAACTCGAAACGAATGCGGGTCAAATCCTGTTTTTCGATTGGCGTACTGGCCAAACTGTCCACGAGCGTTTGATGACGGCTTCGGAACCGATCGCAGCAGACTGGAGTCCCGACGGCAAGTCGCTGGTTGTGCTTTGTGCTAAAGGGCAAATCTTGTTCGTGGATGCAAGCACCGGCCAAGTGCTGCACCATTGCGATCAAGGATCAAAATTCACGCCGTTTTTTGTTACGCGAGATCATGTGCGGTTTGCACCGGACGGACGGTCAGTGGCGACATGGTCTGATTCTGTAATCAAAGTTTGGGATGCAACTTCGGCAGAATTGAAATTCGAAATGGCATTTGTCGCTACGGACTACTTGGTTTTCACGCACGACGCGGTTTTCTCCAGCGATAGCAAGCTTCTGGCAATCGCGACCTCCGACAAAAAGTTACGAATCATTAACGTCGAAACGGGCCAGCCTGCCGCTGAACCCTTGTCACATCCGGACTGGGTATTTTCCGCATGTTTCACTAACGACGGAAAACGAATTCTCACGGCTTGCCGCGATGGCCAAGCGCGACTGTGGGACTGGCAGACAGGCAAGCTAGTTTGCCCGGCATTGGTCCATGCAGATGAAGTCTTTGACGTCGCGATCACGCCGGACAGCCGATGGCTGATTACTGCAAGTCGTGATTCCACGATTCGCATTTGGGATGCTGTGAAAGGCAAGCCCATCACACCGCCGATTCGCAACCAGTTTCGGATAAAGGACATTTGCGTCAGTCCAGACGGGCAGTATCTGCTCGCCTCCGGTTCGTCTTCAAAACTACTGGTTTTCGATTTGCCCAAGTTCGTCGAAAATGTCTCTATGCCACTTGATTTGAAAAGTCAAAAATTGCTTGGGGAACTGTACTCGGGGCAAACACTTCAGGAATGGGGCGCAGTAAATCTCACGACGCGAGAGTGGTTTGATCGTTGGCAACAATTTCAAGCGACAAACTCCGAATTCCATAAATACAATGGCCCGAATGCAGACCCCGATGCTTTGGAAAAAGTGCTCCGCTTGCGACTTGAGTTCAACACGACTTGGGGTAAATGGCAAGAGGCTGCCAAGATCATGTCAACGATTATTGCCATGGACCCAACGCATTTTCGCGACTACTACGACTTGTCCGCCCTTCAAGCCATGAACGGCGACGTCGAAGGCTTTAATTTGACTTGTCGCGAAATGATCAATCGTTTTGGTGAATCAGCAAAACGGTCCCCTTACCTCGCCGAGCAACTCGCAAAGACCTGTTTGCTAATTCCTAATCCCAAGCACGAGTTGGGACCCGCTGTTGCTTTGGCAGCAATCGCAGTTGACAGTACAGAAAACAGTGATGCGTTTCCTTGGTTCATTTTTACTCGCGCCCTGACGCATTACAGAGAAGGTCAATTTGCGGAAGCAAAAACACGGCTTGACGAGTTCTACAAATTGAGTGCTGATGAAAACTCCTACCTCCTCGCTTCGGCACAGGCGCTCAGTGCACTCGTACAACACGATCTCGGAGACATGCAAGCGGCCCGCGAATCGCTTCGACGAGCAAATGAAATCGTCACCAAGGAGCTTCCGCAGCCAGATAATGCCACTTTCTTTGCCCACGATTGGCCCGATTGGCTTCGCTGCCTAATTCTAATCCGCGAAGCTTCCTCATCCGTAGACCAACCGTAAACTTGACTCCGGCAAACTTGTCCTAGCCAGTTCGTTCTCGGAATCATAAAAAATCGGTTGGTTTGTCCTATCGATCCGGAGCTGTTTTGCGTCGCGGTCACAGCACGACTCTTCGCTAAAAGAGAATCCCGAAAGCGAAAATCAATCCCTTTCCGTATTGCATTCTCAATCAAGATTCACACAGAGCCTTTAGACGGTTCAGTGCTTCGGACCACGCGTTACGAAGGCCGTCGGCTTCAGCGCGTGTTTGAATACGAGAAGTCATCACGATCATCAAGCACTTGCCTTTCCTGTCTTGAAATTGAACATCGACTTGCATCGGTGCCCTGCAGCCCGAGTGCACCCAAGTAAAACGCAGATCCTTGTCCGGACGAATCCGTGAAAAGGTACCTTTGCAGCCAGCTTTGCAAGCGATCGTACCGTCAACTTTGACGCTTTGAGTTCCCCCGTCGCCAAATATCTGGGCGAATTTTGGGCTTGTCCATGTCTTGTAAACTTCCGCGACGGGCGCGGAAATTGTTTTCGTCACGCATATGGAGTAGCCTTCGGCCAGTCCATCTTTTTTGGTGACATTATGATGTGCTTCGTATTCGACGAAGATCGTTGTGGGCCACCAAGCGTCTGCGTGCTGAGAATAAATGTGTTGCGTGCAAGCACGCAGCCCAAGCTTGAGACCGTCGATCCCATCCAACTCTTTAAACCATTGTTTCAAAGTCTTACCCGTGGCCTTCTTGCATTCGGCATCCGTAACCGGGAAATCAGGTTTGTTGGTGACTTTCAAAGTAATCTCCTCTTTTTGCAGTTGGAATGAATCGGGAATTCGCATTATAGTTTTGCACAACGCGATGCTGTTTGCCTTCGTTGATCAAAATCAAAAAAATCTTTTTGCATTCTCAAGAACAAAACTCGCCGAGCTTACAACGCGCGTAGAATAATTCTCCCGGACTGTTCCTCGTTGCGCTACTCGTAAATTGGCAAACATCATCCGCTCGACTCTCTGACTTTGCAGACCCAAAAACACCTCAGAAATTTATTTCGAAACGCAAATTTAAAACTTCTTTGATCTTCACGACGACAAGGAGTTTTCGCCAATACTGGGGAAGAATTCACCAGAACTTTCTCATCGCTGACATCATCGGGCCTAAGCAACCAATAACCTACGATTCAATTGACCAATGCGTTT
>JANMNK010000831.1:0-5237 GCA_031373875.1 Pirellulaceae bacterium
GCACGAGCTTGGCCACGCCCTGATGGCATTGCAGTTTGGCGTCAAGACGCTTGACATTACGCTGCTTCCCATCGGCGGACTGGCGCGATTGGAACGGATGCCCAGAGAGCCGCGCGCCGAATTCCTCATCGCGGTTGCTGGACCAGCGGTTAATGTTGTGATCGCTGCTGTTATCTTCTTGGTTGTAGTCGCCACGGGCTTATTGAATTCTGTGACCGGCACGTCACCCTTGAAGCTTGGCTTCCTTAGCCAATTGTTGGTGGTCAACCTTGGCCTAGTAGTTTTTAATATGATTCCAGCTTTTCCCATGGACGGCGGACGAGTGCTGCGAAGTTTCCTTGCAAGGCGCCGACCTTATCTGCGAGCGACGCAGTTGGCTGTTCGGATCGGTCGCTATTTCTCCTTTGCAATGATCCTTTTCGGTATCGTATACGGACAGTTCGGATTGGTCTTGATCGGAGGATTCATGTTGTTTGCTGGTTTTGCGGAACTGGTTCAAGTCCACACGACCGAGATCATGGCAAACAATCCCGGCTCGCCCTTTCCACTCGATCCTCAAACGCCAAACGATCCATCCAACACCATCGATGCAGAAGATTTTCGGCGAATCGATTAAGCGAAGGCGCTCAGCCTGTTGGCGTATCCTGAAAGCTGCAAAGGCGGGAACTGGGGCTGAAATTCGCAGCGGTTTCCTTTAAACTGCCCGGATGCGGTTGAGTGTTCTTGACGGAATACGGTGTTTCGCAAAACAACGACAACGAGACAACATTTCGCTGGCACATTGTGAATGTAGTTTCAAGCCCGGAGTTCTTTATGCCCATCTACGAATTTTACTGCAAACGTTGCCACACGATTTACAGCTTTTTCGCGCGCTCGACGAGCCAAACCGTCGAGCCAGTTTGCCCTAAGTGCGGTCAAAAACGTCTTGAGCGCAAGATGTCGCGGTTCGCAATTTCTACCGGCCGCAAAGAGGAGTCCGAAGACGGTGGAGACGATCCATTTGATGGCGTCGACGAATCCAAGATGGAGCAAGCGATGGCGCAAATGGAAGGGGATTTCGAAAATATCGACGAAAACAACCCGCAGCAAATGGCTCAAATGATGAAGAAGATGTTCGACGTCGTCGGCGTCGAACCGAATGGTCCCATGCTCGAAGCAATGCGTCGGATGGAAGCAGGCGAAGACCCCGATCGAGTCGACGAAGAAATGGGCGACGCACTAGACGAAGCCGACCCATTCACCATGACCAAAGCAGGCAGCGCCAAATCAAAGCTTCGCCGACTATTGGAACCCCCCAACGTCGACCCCGAACTCTACGACATCTAATAACCAGTGTAGAGCGATTGTCCTCAATCGCTCAGTGCATTTCATAACGATGCTGATCGCTTACTCTTTCGTCCCAATAAACGTTATCACTCGCCTGAATTTACAATTCGCTGCCGCAAGCATCAAAAGTCTTTACAGCCCCGCACGAAAACCCAAAATCACTATTCATGCGACTTCAAACTTGTGCATGAGCGATTGAGTACAATCGCTCTACAATGAGTGATTGTCCCCAGTGTAGAGCGATTGTCCTCAATCGCTCAGAATACCGACACGATAATGCCAAACGTTCGATTCATCGTATGAATATCCCCAATAGCTCGCTCGAGTTACGAATCGCTAACACAAGCAACGAAAAATGTGCACCTCCGCACGAATGCTGAAAATCACTATTCACGAGACTTCAACCCTGTGCATGAGCGATTGAGGACAATCGCTCAGAATACCTACACGAGCATGCCGATCGCTCGCTTCATCGTATGAATATCCCAGTAGCTCGCTCATGTGACAATTCGCTAACACAAGCAAGGAAAACTGTGCAAACCTGAACGAATCCTAGAAATCGCTGTTTAAGTTTCATACCGCTGCATGAGCGATTGAGGACAATCGCTCTACAATAACCACTAACGGAGCGATTGAGGACAATCGCTCTACAATGAATTCAGTTCATCTTAGGCGGCGGGTTCGGCGGCTAGCGTTACTGGGGACGCGACAGAAGCCTTACTTGACGAACGAGAGTCGGCACCGGCAAGCGTCTCAAAGGCGAGCGCCAGATAATCTTCGGCCCCATTGGAATTCGGAGCGTACTGAAAAATGCTTTGGCCGAAACTTGGCGCTTCCGCCAAGCGAATATTTCGCCGAATGCGAGTCTCAAAAAACTTCGCTCCAGCCCAGACGCCTTTATGTGCCGCGTGAGCTTGAAAAAATTCCTGAACATCGCGACTGACTTCTGCAGCGAGACGTGTTGCGGCGTCGTACATGCACAATACGACTCCCGACAACCTTAAATCGGGATTCAACCTTTTGGCGACCACCTCGATCGTACGCAATAACTTGCTGAGACCATGCAACGCGAGAAAGTGCGGTTGCAGCGGCAAAAATACTTCTTGAACGGCCGTCAATGCATTAAGAGTCAAGACCCCGAGCGACGGTGGACAATCGATAATTAAGAAATCAAACTTCTCGCGATCCAATTCAATTCGATCTCGCAATACAACTTCGCGACCAACTTCACCTGCCAACTCAAGCTCAGCCGCAGCCAAATCCAAATTGGCTGGCACCACTAAAAGGTTCGGTAAAGCTTGATAACGAGCATCGGCTAGTTGTGCATCACCGCACAAAACGTCGTATATCGTCGTGCGTTCTTCAGGTGCGGGCACACCCAAATGCAAAGTCGCGTGCGCTTGGGGATCAAGGTCGATCAAACAAACACGTTGACCTTGCTGAGCCAAGGCTGCGGCCAAGTTAACGGCGGTCGTGGTTTTACCAACGCCCCCTTTTTGATTGATGATGGCAATACTGCGCATGCTCGACTCCTTCCAAGCGAATTGGCTGTTGGTCATTCTTTACCAAAGCGGAACGACAGCTCACAGACTGGTTGTGCAAGCTTTCCGAACTTATAGCTTGTACGAACCCTCCGCGACTAGTCCAATTTCAACAGTTAACGACATTGACAGCTAAACCGCCAAGCGACGTTTCTTTGTATTTCGTCTGCATGTCGATCCCGGTTTGACGCATGGTTTCAATGACTTTATCCAATGCGACCCGGTGCGTGCCGTCGCCATACAATACAGCCAGTCGTGCGGAGTTGATCGCTTTGGCTGCTCCCATCGTATTGCGTTCGATGCAGGGGACTTGCACCAGACCACGCACGGGATCACATGTCAGTCCCAAATTATGTTCCATGCCAATCTCGGCAGCGTTTTCGATCTGCTCATTGGTGCCGCCCATACATGCTGCAAGGCCCGCGGCTGCCATGGAACACGCAACACCGACTTCCCCTTGACAACCCATTTCCGCAGCAGACAACGACGCATTCCGTTTGTACAGCAGACCAATGGCTCCCGCTGTCTTCAGAAATCGATAAATGCCAGCGCGGTCCGCACCGGGCACGAATCTTACATAATACGAAAGCACGGCTGGGATGACGCCCGCTGCACCATTCGTCGGTGCCGTAACAACTTTCCCACCTGCCGCGTTCTCTTCGTTAACGGCCAACGCAAAGAGACTGACCCAGTCCAGTTGACGTAGGGGATCGTCGGGTTGATCTTGGCAAGACAATTTTGCAAAGATAGCGGGTGCTCGACGACGAACACCGAGACCTCCTGGCAATATTCCTTCGGTTTGGCACCCCCGTTCAATGCAACGTTCCATCACTTGCCATAGTCGGTCAAGCTGTTCGCCAATGGCGTGCTCGCTGCGCCAAGCCAATTCATTGGCATGAACGATTTGCTCGATCGACAAATTGTTCCCCGCGCCCATCTGCAATAGTTCGGCTGCAGATGTAAAGTTAAACGGAATATGGACATCATCTTGGATGACCTCGGCGTCATTCGTTTCGCCTTCGCCAACAACAAATCCGCCACCGACAGAAAAATATTCACGCGACAACAGCAACTGCCGGTCAGCGCCGAACGCCGAAAAACGCATTCCATTCGAATGAAATGGCAAAACGAGGTTATTATGAAAAATCAAATCCGTAGGTTCATCAAACGCTATTTCGTTCCGACCACCAACTCGAAGTCGACTTGTTTCGCGAACTTGATGCACAGTTCGCACGAATTCGTCTGGTTCGACGGTGGATGGCTGCAAGCCCGATAGTCCGGCCAAGATCGCAAAATCCGTCGCATGCCCACGACCTGTCAAAGCGAGTGAACCGAACAACTCCACTTGGATGCGAGTAACATCAAGCGACGGACTTGCCGTTGTGATCTCGTTCGCAAAACGTGCCGCAGCCACCATCGGACCGACTGTATGCGAACTTGAGGGACCGATGCCAATTTTGAAAAGATCAAATATGCTGTGCATTTTCATGTGCCTTGCGCGATGGTATGTTGAACAAGCTTAGTTTACCACCGAACCGGTTCTTACGTGCTGTGGTCATGGTTACCGACGGATCAATTTCATCCGGTTCGTTAATCCAATGGCCAGAGCCCAGCAAACTGTGACGCGAAACATTTTTGTTCCAAGATTGTATCCCCGATGACCAACCCATCTGATCACCAGCCTTCACAACCTTGTATCCACGGCGTCGCCAACCCGAACAATCGTCGCCCACAGTCTGAGCCGATCGAATTGTCGGCCGTTTGGCAAGTGCCTTCGACGGAGGATGCAAGTGCGATCTTGGCCGGTGAGCTGCCGGGTTTTGTCTACCGTCGAGATGGTCACCCCAACGCTGCCAATCTTGGCGAGATCCTGCGTCATCTGCACCATGCCGAAGACATTTTGCTGACCGCTCAAGGAATGAGCGCGCTGGCTGCCCCGTGTTTTGCGTTGCTCCGACCCGGCGACTCCGTCGTGCTTGGCCGACCCTTGTACGGCAAGACAACATACCTGCTTGAAAATCAGTTTGGCGATTGGGGCATCAACACCGCGCATGTCGACGCATGCAATCTTGACGATTGGAACCAAGCGATCGGCAACAGCCCTCGAATGGCGATCATTGAAACAATCACAAATCCTAGGATGTCGGTACCGGACATTAGAGCCATCTCCGAACTTTGTCGACAGTCGGGAACCACGCTGCTCGTCGATAACACGTTCGCGACGCCGGAACTATGCCAACCACTCAAACTGGGAGCGGATTTGGTAATGGAAAGCTTGACGAAGTTTGTCAGCGGTCATGCCGATGTCATGCTGGGCATGGTTTGCGGATCAACAGCTTTGTGCGATCGCATTCGCAAGACGGCGATCGC
>JANMNK010000755.1:0-5789 GCA_031373875.1 Pirellulaceae bacterium
CTCACCAGCCGCATCGTGCTGCTGAATCTCGCCGGCCTCATCATCCTCGTCACCGGCATTCTTTATTTCAACCAGTTCCGGCAAGGCCTCATCGACGCCAGGATCCAGAGCCTGACGACACAGGCACAAATCATTGCCGCGGTGACGACGCGAGCTAACGTTTCGCTCGGCGAGTCCCCAACTAGTACGAATTTGGTATCCGGTGCATTGAGTGAATCGATTGTGGGATACTTGGATTTGTAGGCAACCAACGCGTCCGCACCGTTTGTCGAGTCGATGATGGCGATAATCGTTGCGGGAGGATAGTCGCGGGTCACGCTTGTCTGAATGAGCGCATCGGCGGGAAATGCAGCGAACTGCACGCTGCCTGATTCGAGGTTAGCGATTCGTTTTTTGTAGTCCGCTTGGTCGTCGACAATGTTTAAGCGAATACCGTGGGATTTGAGTTCATTCACGAAAGCGGGCGAACGGAGGATCGCATAACCGGAAAACGAATCCATGCCTAGCGTGATTTCGTGCTTATAGCGGCTTGTGCCTTGCGTCTCTTTGAGGACTTCGGTGCGGATCTGCTCGCGTTCTTTTTCTTGGTCTGCTTTCCGCTTGGGTTCAAAGCCAAACTTCCAAATCAAAACGCCCGTAGTCAGCACTGCGAGCCAAACGAGGGAAGCGACGAAGATTTTAGTTTTGGACACGGTGTTTACTTTTCAAATCACTTTCAAGGTATGCCCAAGGGTAGCACAAAAACCTCAATTAACCGGAGTCAATCCCTGCCCGATGTTCTTGGCGAGTGTTTGCCGACAGGGGCAAAAATTGTATGGGCCTAGACCGCGTGATTGTAACATGTTGATGGAAGGTCGGTTGCTTGGCCGACGTATGTTAACGGCGTTTTGATTTAGAAATAGTAACGACCGCCACAATTAAAACGATTCCAAACACGAACATACAACACATGCCACGCACCACGTTGCCGATGATGCTGCTAGGGGATGACGAAACTCTCACGCTGGGTGGATGATTTATTGGTGTGGATGCTGAAGCTGAGCTCGGTTGTTGGTCCGCTTGAACAACGGCAGCCAGTGGATTTTCATCAAGGGCGACGGCCGCGTTATTGGGTTTTGAGAGAGCGACCAAAGCCTCACTGGCCAACGAGTCTGGAAGGGACGCGATCAAGTCAAAATCAGAATCCGCACCATCATTCGTCGCAGACGACTCTGCCAAGATATCCGAAACGGCTTTCTCGAAACTTGCTGCATCATCCGCTCGGCGATACGAATGAACTTGAGTTGCCAAAGAATGCTGTTTGGCCATGTCGACACCAATCACATCAACTGCAATGCCGCGAGAGAGAACGCCAGGCAACACTCGATTTAATCGATCGCTGTCCGTTGCCTCACCATCGGTTACGACCAGTAGGCGATAGGTTCCGTACGATAATTTGGCACGCAATCGCAACAACTCATCCATACCGAATTGTACTTTTTCGCCTAGCGGCGTTCCGCCATCGGCGCGAATGCTCTGAATTCTCTGTTTGGCTTGAGCCACATTGAGAGGTCCCAGCGGAATCAGCCAATGGCCATTTTGTTGGGCACCGTTGAGAAGCATGACGCCGAGTTGCGTGTCGGCAGGCAAAGCCTCCAAAACTTGAGAGATCGCCTGTTTTGCCGCATCGATTTTTGCGACTCGTCCCTGGCTTGTCCGCATCCGATCCTTCATTGAGCCGCTATCATCCAAAACGATAACGACATTGTTACCCGCCACAACCAGCGAGCTAAACAAGCACATCGCAATCGTTAAGAAACTTTTCAAGTGCAGTCGTCCGTTCATTAAACTATCGAACCTCCAACAGCGGATTAGAAATTAAAGTCGGAAGGAGCGATGGTCTCGGCGTCGACTTTGACGATGCGAAACTCGACTCGCATATTCTCTTTCGCTTCGTCGATATTGCGAGGCTTGGCAATCACGGGTTCCATGATCCCTGCACCGACGGGGACCACTTGCGACAAATCGAGATTCACTTCAATTTGCTTTGCATATTTGACCAACGCATCGCGCACAGCTTCGGCCCGCTGCTTGCTGAGATTCATTGCAGCTTGCATTGTCACGGTTGGGTCTGGGTCTTTTCCGCTGAATGCACCCTTGGTAATCAGTTCGACGATGGTTTTTGTATCCGCCAAATCCAAGGGCTTGCCATTGAAGAAATAACGGTAGTTTGGCGCGGACCCGTTTTGCTGGATAATGCCTTTTGCCAAGCCGGATTTCACCAGATCCACCAACGTTTTCGTTGGATCCGAGTGTCCGCGAATCACCACACGGGCATTCCCGAACGTGCTGGCTGCTTTCAAAGCCCGAGCAAATTCGGCCCCGTAACGATCAGCAGAGAATTCTTGTTGGTTGGGTTCAAACGAAATGGTGAAACTAACGATTGTGTTGGCGTCGAGATTATCCCCTAAGAACGTCTCTGTCGCTTCGGCACTAGGACCAAACCGTTCGGACTTCGTCGGCTCCACGTATTGAATACCTGCATCTTTTGCGAGTTTTTTGTAGTCCCAGTTCGCGGGATCAAAACCGTTTCGAACACTGGCGTATTTCCAACTCGTTGCTAGGTCTAACGTTTCGCCCATCTTAGTTTCAAAACCACTCAAGTTCCCTTTGTCATTGAAGAACGCAATCTGGCCTGGCAAACCGACGAACGAGCAATCCAACAATAGCCCATGTGCGTCGATCTCGAGAGATGGAAGCACTTCTTTGCCGAAGACTCGCTGGGCCAACGTGAGCGCTTGCCGATACGGCTCGGATAGCTTTTTGGTTTCCTCGAATCCTTTTCGCAAACCGACGACTTGTTCGGTTGCCTTGAGATAACCAGCGACGAATTTTTCGACCCAAGGTTTGTTCGCATCAAACCAGTCTTTGCGAACTGCGTATACGTCGGCAATCGAGCGGCTCATTTGTTGTGTGCTATTAACAACATGCGCACCCGCAACCGTTCCTTCGGCACCGCTGCCTTTGGAGTCGAATCCGCCAGTCAAGCCGATCATATCGGGTGTGATCACGCAGCAAGCGTCGATGGATGGATCATTACGAAAGGCCGCAGCAGCCCCTTTAGCACCTGTGAGATCTGCTACCCAAACAATCTCAACATCTTCTCGCTTGAGTTGCGCGGCAGCTAGTGAGTCATACAGCAAGCCCACGTGAGGGCCTCCTTGCTGGCAAGCGATCTTTTTGCCTTTGAGATCATTGAGCGATTTAATCTCGGCTCGAGTCACAATATGATCGCCCGCACTCCATGACAACTGCAAGATAACGACGGGCTTTGTTCGAGGGTCGCCGCCTATCACTTCGCTGGCAAGTCCCAACATGTGCATTGTTCCGCGAAGGAACGGGGTTTTTCCGGACATGTAATTGCGGACTTGACCGATAAAGTCATCCCCTGCAACCAATTGCATGTCGAGGCCTTGCTGCTGATAGATCGAGCCGGCTTTGGTCTTTAAATCACCGTTGGCCATGAAGGTAGCCACATCGCCACCCCAGGTGATGTAGGGAACTTGAACGGTCCCTGGCTTGGCAACTGGCTGGATTTGTACGGCCCCAACGAGGTCCTTGAATTTTTCTTGGCCGTGAATTTGTTGACACGCCAAGCCAATAAAAATCGTCGCAAGTGCGAAAAACGCTTTCCGAGTCATGATAGTGTTCACCTTTTTACGAATCGAAATTCCGAAAGCCTTTTGATGCATTAGCGAATCCCCTGGAATTCTAACTGGCGGATTTCTTCTTCCCATTGGGCGCGCTGTGCATCGGAAATGTTTGGATCTGGCAAAAGACTTCGCCGAGTGCAATTAATTAGTGCCTGCAACGTTTGATAACGGCGAGTTTGTTGGATCGCAGGTTGCAGGAAATCTCTGACGATGCCTTTCAAGTCGTCTTCGTTCTTGGGAGGCAAAGCTTTGAATTGGCTGCGTAAGGCCGCATACGCGGCAGACGAATAATCCTGAGACAAACCTTCGGTGTCCAGCCACTCTACCAAGGAGTCGGTCACCATATTGGTCGGTTTTAACATCCAACGGATGAACTCGCGCCGATCGTCGCCAGTCGGGTCGAGCACCGGAATGATCAAATCGCCAACACGTCCCGGCCGGCGAATGTCGGGTGAGAGCAAGTGGATTCGAGCCGTCATGAGCAACCAAATGACTTTGCCTCGCAGACGCGTGTCGCTCATCATGCCTTGGATCTTGCCGGTCAATCGACGTTCGGTTTCGTGAGCCCCTTCGCCAACGCTACCAAATTGCGTGTCGGCTTCGTCGACGAAGATGACGACTTTTTCGAGCGCCTCCAGCACGCGTCGCAAACGTTCAAAGATCACATCTGTTTGGCCGAACCATTGGCTGCGAATATTCTTGAGGACCAACACGGGCATGTCGAGTTCGGCCGCGACCGCTTCAAAGATAAACGTTTTGCCGCCGCCTATGGGGCCAGCAATCGCCGCTCCGGGTAGAGCTCGGTCATCGGACAACTTCATCCGAGGAATAAGGTACGTGTTGAGGAATTCCTTCAGTTTCGAAAATCCAATCACGTCCTTGAGAGTTTGTTGTGGCTTTTTGAATTCGACAACATCTTCGCCAAGCTGGCCTTGAATGAATTGTTCGACTTGGGCAACGACATCGTTGCGGTGGACCTGTTGCTTGGAATATTCCGATGCCAGCAATAATTGTCGCACGGCATGTAAACTCAGTCCGGCAGTCGATTCACCAAGGACCTCGATGGCGGCTTGGGATTCGGTTGACGTGTATTGCGACGAATTAAACTTGATATAGTGCAATCGCTTTTCCGTATCCGGAGAAGGTATTTCGACGACAAGAATCTGCGGCAGCCTAGCGATGCGGGGATGGATCAAGCTGCGGGATTCGGCGATCAAGCAAACCGTATCGCGGCCGGCAAAGAATTCCGGCTCCGAAAACCAGTCGGTAACAATGGCGATTCGGCGAAGCTGAGCGTCGTTCATTTTCGAGACATCGCCATCGCCTGATGGAAGCAACATGTCGGCGGCTTCGATAAAGATCAGCAAGTTCTCTTTGAGCACGGCTCGGGAACAAATGGTCAATTGGCGCAGGAACTCAAGCGCCAGCGTGGCATTGCCTAACGCGTCGCGCAAGTGCTGATCAAATTCTTTTCGCCGTAGTTCGAATTTTGAACCGTCCTGCAAAATCTCTTTCATCCCGATCGCATCGACCGAGACGCCGTTCTTCCATGCCGACCAAGCTTCACGCAATTTGACTCGGTCCGTATCCGACACACGAACCGGTCCGTTTTGCTCGTAGACGACTTGGATGATGCCGGTAATCTCGGCCTTGGTCTGAAGAAAGGGCAGCAAAGGAACGTATTGCTTGCCGTCGTAATAGAGATCGTAAATGTTGCCTGACAGAACAACCGATCGAGCTTGACCGGAATTGATTATTCGGGCAAGTTGGCCAAAGAACGGGTAACTGGCACTCGGCAAATCCGATGTTGGAACATTTACTTGAGCATTTCCCACAACATTCTCCTGCTTCGACGACTCCGTTAATATGACCACGGCATTATAACAATTTTAAGAATGCTTGTTCATCCACAGCAGACCTCTATCGACCAATCGCTCAAAATACCCTCTTTCGTGCCGCCGCTCCCATTTCCAAAATGCGACCGTCTATAATTGGATGATCGCTGCGCAGCGATCTCGCCTTTTATCCCGCCGTTTTCTCGTTATTCAACGACATATTTAAGGAACCATCATGGCACGTCACCTCGTTTCCCGTCGC
>JANMNK010000895.1:0-3357 GCA_031373875.1 Pirellulaceae bacterium
GCGACGGTTCTGGCCGCAGCATCCCTAGGAGCGACGGTTGCTTTTTGGCGAGAAAAGACTTTCCAAGCGATCGCGGTGACTTTATTGGCTGCCGTGCTTTGGATCGCCCTCTGGGAAATTGTGGCTGCCGGCTATTTGCCCTTCCTACCCAAGCAACTGGCGACCATTGCAAGTCCTGGCCGGGCGCTTTGGGAAGTCTGCCAGCCGATTGCAAGTTTCTCAAGCTCACTAGGTGTTCTGACCGTGGCGCTGCAGTCCAGCGCGTTCATGTTGACCTTGAGTATCGGTCTCGCGACCCTCTCCATTGTTTGTTTGCGAATTTGGAATCCTTCACGCGAAGCTCGTCCGATGACGGCGGAAGAGGATAGTCAAGCGTTGGCGGTGGCCAAATCGGTCGACGAATCGGAACGCGATGGAACTCGACGAGTGCTGGCATGGAAATCGCGAAGGGCCAAACGGGTTTGGAATAACCCGATTCTTTGGAGAGAGATGTGCACTTGGGCGTATGGCCGCAAAGTCATGTTGATTCGAATCGCATTTGTCGCTTTCTTTTTGTTGGCCGGTGCAGCTTTGCATCAAGGAATTGTCAGTGGAAATGCCTTGGGACGAAGCGTTTTGACCGACGAACTCATTCCGACAGCCGCCAAGTCATTGACGCCATTCTTCGTTGTCTCTTTGGTTATCATCAACGCGTTGGCTGTCAATTCGATCACGAACGAACGGGATGGCCAAGCGCTCGATTTGTTGCTGGTCACAGAAATTTCTCCGGCGGAGTTCCTGTTTGGCAAGATTGTCGGCGTCATGTATGTCGCCAAAGAGATGGTTGTCTTGCCGATCGTTTTGTGCGTTTACCTTTGGGCTCAAGGCGGCATCACCACAGAGAACTTGATATTTACGCTTGTCGGACTGCTGGTGATGGATCTGTTCGTCGCGACTCTTGGAATTCATTGTGGCATGATCTACAGTCAATCTCGACATGCCATTGCAGTCAGCCTTGGCACGGTCTTCTTTTTGTTTTTGGGTGTGGCGACTTGCATGATGATCATGATTAGTTTTCGCGGCTCATTTGGTCGGCAGTTGGCGCCCTTCTTGGCGATCATACTTGGAGGAGGCACGGGATTGTATATGGCGCTCGGTTATCGAAACCCATCACCTGCAATTACGCTGGCGGCTTTTGCACTGCCCTTTTTGACGTTCTTTGCGATCACGAGTTTCATTTTGCGAAATCAGGAATTAACGGTTTGCTCGGTGATTGCTGTTGCGTATTCTTTTGCAACGGCAGCTATGGTGGTGCCAGCCTTAAGTGAATTTGATTTTGCTACCGGTCGAGCCCGGACTGCGGATGACGATGCTTAAACTATTCGTTTTTGAAAACGACAGACTTGAACAATTGATTCGCAATGGATAACGGAGAATCACTAGGCATTGGATG
Organism: Pirellulaceae bacterium; assembly: GCA_031373875.1. Lineage (GTDB taxonomy): Bacteria > Planctomycetota > Planctomycetia > Pirellulales > Pirellulaceae > JANMGV01. The sequence continues at coordinate 1,433 of JANMNK010000895.1, forward strand.
GATGCTGACCACCTATGGTCCGGCAATGCTTCTGCTTTTGTGCGTATCGGCGTTCTTTTCCGCAAGCGAAGCCGCACTTTTTTCCCTCGGCTGGACGCAGAGAAAGAAACTGAATCGGTCCAAAACAGCCGACGATTTCGCATTGTCTATGCTAGATCAACCCGATCGGTTGCTGTCCGCGATTCTGTTTTGGAATTTGTCAATCAATATGGCTTTTTTCGCTCTATCGGGCGCTGTGTCATCGCGACTGGCGCGACTACCCGAAGGAGAAAAATGGGCGCCGACATTCGCTGTTGGTTCGATGATTTTGCTGATTCTCTTCGGCGAATTGGTTCCCAAAAGTATCGGCGTGAATATTCCATTAACCTTGGTTCGCGTGGTTGCAATACCGATGCACTTTTTGGTTCGGTTTGTAAATCCATTCACCGCAGTGCTGAGGGCTGTCAGTGAATTCTCGCGAAGACTGCTCTGGCCGGGTCTAACCCCAGAAAAATATCTCGATATGAATGACTTGGAACAAGCCATTGAGCTGTCGACTGAGGATGGCAACTTGATCGAGCAAGAGAAAGCTGTATTGCGAAATATCATTCAGCTCTCCTCGGTGCGAGCGGATGAGTGGATGTTGCCCCGATCTCAGTTCCCGACCTTTGCGTCCCACGTTTCGCTAAGCGAGCTTGGTGGTCAAGTTCCTCCGGGAGGGTATCTCCTCATCACCGATCGCGACAAACGCGAAATTCAGTCTGCGATCCATCTCACCGATCTGACGCAGCGATTTGCGAGTGAGCCAGAAAAACTGCGACAGCCGGTTTTGGTCGTTCCATGGTGCGCTTCGTTGGCAACGGTTCTTCAAAGAATGATTCGTCAAAGTCGCCATGTGGCGATTGTGGTGAACGAACATGGAGAGACGGTTGGGTTGTTGACTTACGAAGATATCATCGTCGCGACGTTCGACACCATCCACAATCGATGGACAAGCACATTGACGCGTCCCTCCGTTACGCAGACAGGCGAACGACAATGGGAAGTCACCGGTACGACGAGTCTTCGCCGACTAGAACGGGCGCTGGCAGAAAAATTGCCGAAAGGTGCCTACTTGACGGTAGCGGGTGTGATTCATGAACAGCTTCGGCGATTGGCAGTGACTGGGGACGTTTGTCCATGGGGAGATTTTCGATTAGAAGTAATCGATTCACCCCGTCGCGGTGAAATGTTGGTTCGTATTACCAAACAAATCACGGAGCGCACCGCATCATGATACTAGCCGTGTTCCTGATTATTACAGGCCTTGCGATGTCTGCCTTCTTTAGCGGGACGGAGACCGGTTTTTACCGAGTCACTCGCGTTCGCTTGGTACTGACGGGCAAAGCTGGTTCGCGCGTTTCTCGCAGTTTGCTTTGGCTGACGAACCATCCAGCCGTTTTCGTAAGTACCGGTTTGATCGGTAACAATATTGCAAACTACTCCATCTCTTTGGGCTTGGTCCTCTTCTTGACGGCCGTAATCAAGAATCCGTCTCAGAGTTTGGAGATTGCCCTGCCGGTTCTTTCGACTCCCGTCGTGTTTGTATACGGCGAGTTGCTTCCCAAATACCTGTTCTTTCAAAATCCAAATAAATTGCTTGCCCTAGCCGGGCCGTTGTACATCGTGTTCGTTATTTTGCTAGCTCCCATATCCGTCGTACTGTATGGTTTCAGTTGGCTAATGCAAAAGTCGATGGGCCAGATGCCATTAAAAGTCCGACCGGAGCTTGCAAAGAAAGAATTGCAGCAAGTGCTCCAAGAAGGCGCTGACGCAGGGCTTTTGCAAAAAATCCAACGCGATATGGCTAAGAATGTTTTCGATTATGGCGGGCAAACAGTCAGCCACTATTGCATGCCGCTCAAAGGGCTGCGATGCGTCATGTCGAATGCACCGTTACTCGATAT
>JANMNK010000759.1:0-4998 GCA_031373875.1 Pirellulaceae bacterium
CATCGCTAAAAATTGGACCTCGTTCAACAGCATCAATTGAGTTGATACCGATTGAACCAATCTCTACCACCCTCTGCTTTTTCGGCAGCAGGTGGTTGAGCAAAACATACTCCCCACGTATTCGTACGCTTTATCACCAACGTACAGTGGATATCCGCAGAAGCAGCAATCCCCTTCTTCCTGTCGGTTGTGAATGCGAACCTTCTCCGGGATCGGACCTGGATCTTGGCCCGTTATGGCTTGAATCCAATCCCGAACTGCGAGCGAATCATCAAGTTTCGTATTCCGAATCTTGCGGACTCGCTTCTGTGTGGTCCCGAGCCGAAATGCGAGGGCTTCAATCGTCACCTTGTGCTTTCGCATCAAACGGACAATTTCTGCTCCTGAAAGCGCACTAGGCAACTTGGAGAAATCCTCGCCAACAGTTTGAGTGAAGCCTGACATCACTTCGACATACTCCTTGAAGTTGCCTCGATGATGCTGAACACATTGCTCGACAAGCTGGTCTCGATCAGTTTGTGGCATGGACCGCAGTGTTTCATACCCCTTACGGAGCTTTGAAATCACATGCCGAACCACTTCCTTGGCTGGAGTCGCCACATGACAATCCCGATCAATTATTTGCTTAATGATGGGATGCACGGAATCCGCTCTGGGCGGTTCCGGAGTCGTTTCTTCCCAAGGCGGCGAACCATCTTGAGTAGCATCAGCTCCATCTTCGTAGCGTAGCTGGCAATTGGGACAAACGCCAAGATGCGTCTCCCAGATACCAAGTCCCTGTTGCTTGACCTCTTGAATTTTCGTCCAATCGGTCGGAAACGATGCGACGCCGTCAAAGTCGTCGCGATCACCGTCACAACAGCCTAAACGAAGGAGGCCACCAAAGGTGGCCTCACTTCGATTCTGATTTGCATCGTGAATTGGTTCACTCATTGTGTCACCTCATCGCGATGTGTTGGACAGCCATGGGCCTTCAAGTTCTGGTAGTGAGAACTAGGAAGCAGCGGTAGTCGCCAAAGCGCTACCGTTACCAACTTGTCCATACCACCTCCGGCACGAGGTGTATCCTGCCAACACCAAAACTGATCGTCTTCTTGACCGATCAACTCCAGGCCTTCGAGTTCCTTAATTCGCACGGTCTTGAAGGGACCGCCCGAGGTACTCATGAATCCTAGCCGTAGTTGGTCTGGTGGACCGTCATCCGGCCCCCAAAAAGTACTCACTTGATGCCTAGGAGCAACATGTAGTTCCTCCCCTACTTCAATCCAATGACCGTTCTCGCAGACTCGCAATTTCTCGCCATCTTTGAGAGCGTACCACTCACTGAATTCCACGATGATCAGATCACCAGGAACCGGAATAAATCGTTTCATTACAATCTCCCTTTTTGGTTAAGCACAATGACCACACGAAATATGCTCGGACATCGTTTGGAAACGATCCCGAGCGACGTTACAGAACCCATCCCCATCAAAGTCACCAGCGCAGACGGCCTTGATAAGCTCAAATGCCCTCTCCTCAGTGCACCACGAAAACGTGATGCTTTCGATTTGGATTAGTTCTAGACAATCCCGAGTAGCGCGAAGAATCGCGTACTCTTGAGCGCCATCCGCCGACATTGCGTCGTTAGCGAAGATGTAGCCCTTCAGTTCAAAGGCTTGGCAGCAAGTCCACGTTATGTGCGACAGCTTGTATGCCAAACGTTCAGCATCATCGATCGCCTGAAGACTCCAGGTGCGATTTCTATGCAACATGGGCCACCTCCTTAGATTCAGTCGTAACTTCTTCCAAGTCGGTCAGAATCTTTGAAGCGATGTTTCGAATGAGCTCAAGCGATTGCATGAGTACCTTCTCGTCACCGCTCCAGAGCTGGATGTAGTCGCTTGCCTTGGTCGAGCAATCAAGCCCAACAGCTCGGCAGACAACGTACGCCACTGATTCCGCTTCTGTTTCGCGAATAACCTTGGTGGTTGATTCGCGTCGGTCCCCCCAGTGCAAAAGCTCATGCGCAAGTTCGTGAACCATCGTTGAGAACATTTGCGGCTTGGGCCGAGTCGAATTGATCGTTATCTTGCCACCTTCCGACATGCCATTGGCATCGAAGGGCAGACTTTCGACGTACTCAACTGCGATTCCTTTACCGCGAATGATTGCTTCAAGCTTTTCGATCTTGTCGCCAGGATCACCGCCGAGGGATGCAAACTCAGCGAGTTCTTGTCCTTCGGTTTGTGTGACATCAAAGACGTAAACGATTCTGAAGCCGTAGAGCACTTTGGGCGATTCGCCGGTTGGCGTTTCCTTCGGCGCTTCCGATTGGGACACGTTGGTTTCAGCGTCCTTCTTCTTCTTGCCAACAAGCGGAGCAAGGATAGCAATCCCCTTCTCTCCCTTCTTGACGAATCGACTCATCTCCTTCCATTTGCCAAACCCAGCAACGAGCGTGGCATCTGGTTTCTGCATCGCAATCAGGATGCAATTCCCAAACGAATATCGATGGAACCTGGACATAAGCCCCAGGTATTCCACCAGCTTCTCGCTCTTGCCCTGCACAAGTGCAGAGCTAAGTTCCTTTAGAGCTTCGTCACTCGTTTTCAACGCTTCATCTCGATCCATAATTTCCTCCATAGTTAGCCGATCCGACTGAATCGACTTAAGGGTAAAACGTGGAGCCCGTCGGCGGCTTCTTAGGGCATTGGTCAACACGGCGAGAGCAAGGTGGAGTCTTTGTTCGCTTAAAGAACAAAGCCGCTTAAGAGGTGAGCCCGAAAGGGAATCACCTCTCGGACCTTGGCTGCCGTGTTATGCTCCAAGAAGAGCCGCAGACAGGTAGTAAAAATTGGATAACCTTTGGATGCACGCCACCGGCCTCCATTGATTAGCTGGAACGAATCCATCAGCCCATCAACGGAGTCGGTTGCGTTTGTCTTCTACTCATGCCAGAAATAGCGAGAGGTTGGTGGTGCGTGAAACCGAATGATTAAACCAACTGTGAAGAGAACCTCTCGCCTTGATGAAGAATCGAACGTTACCTGGAAGCGTTTTGCTTCATCATCGAAACGCATTTCCAAAGGTAAAACGTTTAACGACTACCAGTTCGCTCACGTTGCCCATTTGACGCCTTCCGAGATTTATTCTCAGAGGCTTCAGGTTGAGCATCGCTTTTGTCGTTCTGTTGATAGATCCAAGAGTGCGCCAAATCAGCGACCTTAGCTACCAACGGAAGTTCATCACGACCGAACGACGAGGAAGATTCCCAGCCGTTTTCGGTCTTGTAAATCCGGGAAATGGTGACACTGTAACGTGCTCCCAAATCGGTCTCGTTGCGCCAAATGGCGGCCTTGACCTTACCCAAACGAACTTCATGAACCGGACGATCTAAATGTGCCATAGAGCACCTCGCTTTCATCTTTTCAAGAGAGTCACATAACCGTTCACGCACCACCGTTTCTCTCGGTCAGTGGATAGAAGACGAGCTATCCATTCACCGAGCCTTCGCTGGTCATAAAATGGGTTATGCAATAACGCACAAGCATGTTGCATAAGCCAAGCAGAAAACTTGGACTCCTAAAAAGAATACTGAGTTAGACGAGTCACGATCAGACCGTCAGTTGAAGTACAGATGCCCTAAATTGAGGCCAGCGTATTCGGCTCTTGCCTGCGCATCGGTTGTCCGGTCGTTTAGTTTGGCCCATTGAACAAATTCGGTCACCGTTATCGGTACTATGTACACGTTGTAACCCTGGCGAGTTTTCTCCTCCCTCATTTCGCTGCAACGAGTCTCCCAGACTCGGAAGGAATCAGCGAAGAAGTCGGGGCCATCGGCCATCGTTGAACGCCAGTTGTCCCACTCGGATTCAAGGTACGAAGCAATGACTATCTGGGGCTTTTGAAGTAGCGACATGAACCAAGAATAGCGCACCTGGCATGCCTGAATCAAGGCTTCGCAAGACGTGTTTGCTTCGCGAGGCAATGTCAAGCGAAATCGTCAGCCTATGACAAATCATCCCACCCATTTGCCTTTAGATGCTTAATCCAGGCCTCAACAATTTTTTCGCTGCGAAGCAAGTCGTGATAGTTTTCTGCGACCAACGGCAGTATCGTTTCTGGATCATGCTCGATAATTTTCGCAATGACGCGCAAGCAAGTGTCGGCACTGACACAAAGTGCACTCAGGGCATGGCCATAGTCTTCTTCAACCGGTGGAAATCCTAGGCGAATTGAATTCAAAGCCACGACTTGGGTATGGATGCCTTTCGCCTTAAGTTTGCGAACAAACCCTTCCGCTTGCGATCGACTCGCAAACGCCATCAGCTCGCCCGCAGTCAAGGCATCATCCGCATACAGTTTCTCCACCCACATTTGGTCGTCGGTAAGAAGATGAGCTTTAGCCATATCTGAAATCAAGTACTTACGACTCTTGGCAACCATGTTGGGTGCTCCTCTTTGATTAGGAATTCAATTTGTGCGAAATTTATAGGGCTCGGTGAAACGGAGGTAGGCACTGCTGAGAAGCAACCATTTCTTCTGGATGATTCAATCGGACTCGTTCGAATGAATTCTTCCGGTGGATTTACCAAGGGATAACCGGGTCGAAAGGGTCGAAGAGTCTTTCTCTTGCACTCTACGAGCGGTTTTGAGGGGAAGGCTTTATTGCCTCCCCTCACCGCTCGGTTTTTTCCGTGGTTCTCAGACTACGGTTCTTTGTTTGAATGCGGTCCAAACTCGAAGGTGTCCAAATCCAATTCAGACCGCTCATTTTCGGCCAAACTATCGGCCCATCATTTCGTAGCGGATGTATGCCGCTTTCACTAGGGTCCGAAAGACTTGCAAAACGCATTCGCGGCCGCCACCACCAGCGCAGATCGCACGAGCAACTTCCGATCTTCGGCGAGGAAACATCAACAGATACTGGACATCGGTAATGTAGGACGGCCACGACGGCTGCTCCCTATAGGCCGTTATCATGAGGTGCATCAGTTTGGTGCCGTGAATGTCCAG
>JANMNK010000767.1:0-18290 GCA_031373875.1 Pirellulaceae bacterium
CCAGCCAGCGAAACCGCCCTGCCCTTGCTGGCTTTGGAGGCTCGGGATTGCGATCGCAACAATAAAGATTATTACCAAACCAGAGATATAAGCTTGACGAGACATCATGCGCTCCTGGGATCGCTTGGGAGATTCCATTCCGACTTCGTTTATTCGAACGGATGGTAGTCGTAAAGCAAATCCTTTGACAAGACCAAGTAGGATGATCTTGATCCCGTCATTGAAGCTAGCAATTGCCGGACTGTATTCAACAAAACTTACTGGGGTTTGACACGCTGGCTGATTTCGGTGACGACATCGTCGATTTTCACTCGCCATTGCTCTAACGAATCGCGGTCACGAATGGTGACGGTTTGGTTTTGAATCGACTCGCCATCCACCGTGATACAATAAGGCGTCCCTGCTTCATCTTGCCGGCGATACCGACGACCGACAGCCCCTTTTTCATCGTAGAAAACATTGAAATGCTTCTTGAGACGCCCGTAAATTTCTGCAGCGATTTCCGGCATCCCGTCTTTCTTGACAAGCGGGAAAACGGCGGCCTTGATGGGAGCGATGCGGGGATTTAATCGCAAGACCACACGCGATTGCATTTTGCCACTGTCGTCGGGAGCTTCGTCCTCGGAGTAAGCTTCGCAAAGGAAAGCCAGAGTCGCGCGATCTGCACCGGCGGAGGGTTCGATGACGTGGGGAATGAAGCGTTCGTTCGTAAGGTCATCGCGATAACTCAAGTCTTTACCGCTTCCACGCCACAGGGGTTGGCCGTTCTCATCCCGCTGTAATTCTAGCGGACGTTTTTTTGGATCGAGTTTGCCTTCCATATGGGATCGCAAATCGAAATCGCCGCGATGGGCAATACCTTCCAATTCGCCGTATTCGCCTTCGGGCAAGAACGGGAACGCGTATTCAATGTCGGCTGTTCCGCAAGAATAGTGGCTTAGCTCGTCCGTGTCATGTTCGCGTAATCGCAACCGCTCGCTTGCTAATCCCAGACTGGTGTACCACTTTAGTCGGCGCTGTCGCCAATATTCATACCATTCACGCGATTGGTTTGGATTGCAAAAGAACTCGATTTCCATTTGTTCGAACTCGCGAGAACGGAAGGTAAAGTTCCTAGGTGTTATCTCGTTTCGAAAGCTCTTGCCGATTTGGGCAACTCCAAACGGTACGCGAACGCGCGTGCTGTCGACGACGTTTTTGAAATTCACAAAGATGCCTTGAGCTGTTTCCGGTCGTAGGAACGCCGCACCTTCTTCACCACTAAGCGCGCCGACGTAGGTCTTGAACATTAAGTTAAACTCGCGTGGGTCCGTCAGTGTCCCTGCCGCGTTCGCATCTGGAGCCAAAGCCATCGCGCGTTCTTCCGCAGTAATTTTGTCCAGCGCGAAGTATTTGGACCAAGTAATCTGTTCGGCGTCTTTGTTACGAAGCCCGAACAGTTTTACTGCGCGGCGCGAGGTGTCTTCGTCCTCTTCGCTCGCTTCGACAGTTGTGGTTACAAAGAATTTTTTGTCGCGATATTCGGCCCAACGTCCGCGAACTTGATCAAAGCGATACCGTCGCTTTGTTTCGCGACAGTCCACCATAAAATCGTGGAACAGGTCGTAGTGTCCGGAGCATTTCCAAACTTGGGGGTGCATGATGATCGTACAATCGAGTCCGACCATTTCAAATTCGGTTGGCGCGTCGGCGGGTTTCACAAGCTCGTTATTTCCCGTCACCATATCGTGCCACCATGCTTCTTTGATGTTGCGTTTGAGTTCAACGCCCAGTGGCCCGTAGTCCCAGAAACCATTCAATCCGCCGTAAATTTCGCTGGACTGAAACATGAAACCGCGTCGCTTGCACAACGAAACCAATTTATCCATCTGCATCATGATATTAAGCTCAGTCCCTACACTACCATTAAAAATATCGCACGGTTGTCAACGAGCTTAGGCAACTTTCCGAGCCACAACAACCCGAGAATGCCCAGCCAAGTCTTTGACCAATCGCTCCAATTTCCAGCTTGGGTTGGATTCAATAAGTTGCTTTACACTCGCCGCCAGCATTGGAGAAATTTCAAATATGAGACTGCCACCCAGTGCCAGTCGACCATGACCTTCGGCTAACAATCGGCTGATCACATCCAGACCAGATGGCCCGGCAACCAAAGCTACCTTAGGCTCATACTCGCGAACGGATTTAGGCAATTTCGAGTATTCATCCTCGGTCACGTACGGCGGATTCGACAAGATTAAATCGAACTGACCTTGGTCCGGTACCGATTGGAACAGATCCGATTGAAAGGTTGCAATGCGATCACCCAGATTGTGATCGGTAATATTGTGTTTTGCGATATCCAGAGCTTTTGGGCTGATATCGATTGCCGTCACCACGCATTCGGGCGCGTGTTTGGCGACCGCAACGGCGATGCAACCGCTGCCGGTGCAGACATCCGCAACCTGAATCGGCTTATTCGGTTGGCGGATTTTTCTAAGCTGCTTGATGCAATCGACTGCTTCGACAACGACATGTTCGGTTTCGCTTCGCGGAATAAGAACATCGGGTGAAACTCGGAATTTGAGCGAATAAAATTCTTTCTGACCTACTAAGTATGCGACGGGAGTTCCCTCCGATCGTCGCTTGACCATTTCCTTGAATGCGGCCTTGGTCGCGTCGTCGGGCTCCTCCAAAAACGCTGTGTATAAATGAATTCGAGGGCATGATCGAACATGTGCCAACAACACCTCGGCATCTAGCCTTGGCGAGTCGGAGCCACTCTTTTTTAAGTAATCGGTGGTCCATTCAAGAAGCTTGCCGATCGTCCATACCTGCGTCTGAGTCATTCTTGATTCCTTGAATCCGGCAAATGTAGGTTGACGGTCAAAGCTCGCCGTCGAATTGGCCTCGAAGTCCGTCGCGTTCATGTTCTAGCAATGCATCGGTAACGGGCTGGAGGTTGCCCGTCATGATATTATCCAGCTTGTAAAGCGTTAGATTGATGCGGTGATCGGTCAGCCGATTTTGAGGGAAGTTGTAGGTGCGAATCCGTTCATTTCGCTCCCCGGAACCGGTCAAGCTCATGCGCTGATCGGATCGCTTTTTCATTTCCTCTTCACGTTTCTTTTCGTACAAACGGCTTTTGAGGATTCGCAATGCCCGAGACAAATTCTTGTGCTGACTCTTCTCGTCTTGGCAACGTACAATGATGCCTGTTTCGTAATGGGTAAGTCGAATTGCGGATTCCGTCTTATTGACGTGCTGTCCTCCGGGCCCGCCTGCCGAAGTCTTGTCGATGCGATAGTCTTCGGGTTTTAGATCAATTTCAATATCTTCGGGTTCTGGCATGACAGCGACCGTGGCTGCAGAGGTATGGACTCGACCTTGCGTTTCGGTTTCCGGAACTCGCTGAACGCGATGTCCACCGCTTTCAAATTGAAGTTCACGGAAAACACCTTCGCCTTCGAAGGCCAAAATGATTTCTTTGAAACCGCCACGTTCACTCTGGCTGGACTCCATCACCTCGACTTTCCATCCTCGGCCGTCAGCGTGGCGTTTGTACATTTCGTACAAGTCGCGAGCGAACAACGCGGCTTCTTCACCGCCTGTTCCTGCGCGAATTTCCATGACGCATCGCATTCGATTGGCATCATCGCCTCCGATGGCAAAATCAAGCAGTTCCGTCCAGAGCTTTTCGCGTTCGAGGCGAATCTTTTCGAGCTCTTCCGTCGCCATCGCTTTTTCTTCGGGGTCGCTGCTGCTAGCCATTTCCGCCAAGTCGCGCATATCGTCGGTCATGCGTTTGTACGCGCGATATTTTCCTGCAACTTTGCTTAACGATCCATGTTCGCGAGCGTAACTGGCCATTTTCGTCGAATCCGACAATACGGCAGGATCGGTCATGAGTTGTTCTAACTCTTCGAACCGATTGAGTGATTGTTCCAGTTGCTCACGGAGGTTCATGACAATAAAAATCGCTTGGCAGGATTAACGAAAACGAACAGACTCCAAAACTACAAAACAAGAACGCAGTTTGCGTCGAAGTTTTCCAAGCGACCTCGAATGCCTTAGGACGGCAGGTCAAAATTGTGTATCCGACAAAAGCAAACCGCCGCTGGCCAATCCAATCGGCTGCGGCGGTAAAAAGTCATCCTCGCGATCGCGACAGATGATTAGCAGAGAATCAAGCTACTTCTTTTTTCCTTTTGTAGGTTGCAAGCTCGAGTATGTGCCAGCGGCAAATTTGGTCTGGAATTTTTCGATTCGTCCAGCCGTGTCAACATATTTTAGTTTGCCCGTGTAGAACGGATGGCATTCGCTACAAATGTCGATCTTCAGTTCTTTCCGTCCGCTTCGGGTAACAAAATTGTTGCCACAGCCGCAGTGAACCTTGGTCTCAACGTAATTGGGGTGAATTTTTTCTTTCATATTGCTTACTCAGCGCGTGCTTTCAGTCCACATTATTGGAAATTTCGAAGGACACTAATAATATCGGTCTCAATTTGCCTCAACAAGTCCAAATCTGGTTGAAGAACCACGACCAAAACGCTTGTTGGAGGGGCAAATTTGCGTTTTCGCTGATTTTTTACCTATCGACGTTGACGAATTTTCCGCCATTATTGGAGGCAATCAGCTCCAAAAGCTCTCGGCCACTCGTGCTGTACAACGAAATCGTGTGAATCGGGACAATAGCTTTCCCCGTGCCTACTTCATGATTGATCAACGCCAACATCTCGTAGGAATCGTCCTCAAGCTCGCCATCCGACAGCAGATAGATGGCATCAGGTTGAAGAGCCAATGCCATGCGTAACGCTTCGGCGGGGCGAGTATTGGAGCCTAAGCCGAGGCCCTGAATCCACTGCCGAATGCGACGGCGAGAATTGTTGCTGGAAGTCAAGAACTTGATGTTGCTGGGAAGCAAATCAAATGCAGGCCGTGCGGTAAAATCGAAACAGATGACAAAAAATTTCTGGTCCGGTCCCAGTTCGGCGATGGAACGGAATAATTCCTTGTTAGCGTGTTCCCAACGCTTTCCTTCCATGCTGCGCGAACTGTCCACAACAAAAACAAACTTTTCTCCGGTTGACTCGATTCCGAAGAATGACGACCCGCTGCCACTGAGCGATAGGCCTTTCCTTTTCGAACTGTCGCGCGCCGTGGCCTTTGCCAATTCTCCTTGCAAAGTGGCGTTGTTCACTCCCAGTTCTTGATCGATAACTGGCAGTTCAACTTGAATGGGGGAGACGCTTGCAAATTCCGATTCAGCAATCGAAGGTAATGACTCCCCGGATACCGGTGGAGCTGACTTAATAGAAAAATCTGAATTCAATTCGACAACATCATCTGCCGAATAAGTCGCGTTGGATACCGAGACGACCAAGTTGTCTGATCGAATACCTTTCGTTACGCCGAGCGCTAACCCGACAAGGATTACCGCATGTGTTACAAAACTAACGGAATACGCCAAACACGCGGATAGGCTGGCGTAAGGGCGAGAGCTTGGCCGTGTCCTGTCGCCAGCAATAACGCTCGAAGTTGGTTCTTGGCTAGTTTCTATTGGCATCGAACAAACGCCCATCAACGCAGGCTGGACTTCGAATAAAAGTACGAACCTTATTCTACCCGATACATGGCGATCTCGTCCAATTAGATTGTCCGAACGAATAATCGCTAGCCTTTTAAGGCAAATTTACTGGGACTATTTTTTCCCAAGCGGCTTCGGCACGAATCGATAAGTCCCTGAGTTTTCTTCTGCAATACGCTTAAGCAAGGCTTCATATTTTTGAGTGTAAAAACCAATCGTGTGTATGGGAACCCGAACCGAAGTTCCGGATATTATGTCGAAACTGCGATTCGATTTTTGAAGGTGGGCAGGCACGTCAACTTTGGTATCCCCGTCGAAAAGCAAAAAAATCCCATCAGGATCCATCTCGATGGCTTGATCTAAAGCATCATTCGGTGGCTTGCCGCCCCGGATTTGGATTCTCTGCACCCAAGCAAGCGTTTTTTGAATATTCTCCGGCGTCGCGTAGACGGGGTATTTCTCGGGTTCTTTTCCGTCCAAAGTCAGTGCGTCGACTTCTTCGCTAAAAAAGTATACGAAGAATCGTTGCGTGGGTTTCATCGAAGCTAACGACCGCATTAATTCTGATTTGGCGGCATCAAAAGCCCCGTCGCGTTTCATGCTGCCTGAACTATCCACGACATAGCAAAAAGTATTTCCTTCCGCTTGAACGCCAAAAAACTGGACATTTGCGAGCTTGGAAGATGCGCCAGTGACATTGACCATTTTCGCTACGGCGCTGCCTGCGGTGGCTTCTGGTTCTGGAAGGGACAACTCGCCAACTATGGATTCAGGTAAAGCTGTTGACACGCTTGTTGTCGTCAACGTGCTCAGTTGAGGCATTGCTTGTGCGGGCATCTCCTCGTTCAATTCCTCGGGAATCGTTGGATCGAATTCCATAGGCTCTTCCATCAATGATTGGGGGCCTTCGACAGATGCGGAAGAAATCGACATGACTTTATTTTCAGTCATTTGAATGGTAATCAGAAACAATCCCAAGACCATGAGAATGTGGACCACCAAACTGGAGCCCCAACTGGAGCCAAGCCAAGCCCAATGAATTTGCGGTTTCGTACGGTTCGTTTCGTCGTCCAAGACTGCTTTAAGAATAACTTTGCGTCGATTGCCATCATTCTTATTGACTTGGGAAGGTTTAGAGTTGCCCGCAGCAATATACGGATTGGCTTTGCGTTCGACTTTTGCCTTAGATGTGAGTGGCTTACCAGTTTTCGAAATTACTTTTTTGGCAATTTCATGTGGGGCAAGTTTTTGTACACAATCGATGACCGGCTTTTCTGTTAGCTGCGAATCTGGCTTTGCTTTCTCCGATTTTGAATCACTCGAAGCAGACTTAGCGTGATCGAGTTCAACAACGAACGGCTCGGCGGTTCTGAGACTACCTGCAAAGGATCTGGCCTCGGCGCCTGCGAGCATCTTACCCCAAGGCGCTGTGGATTGGATTGGGGTCGATGAGTGAGCTAAAGGCATCGATGCAGCAATGAGATCAGTAGTCGCGACTGACGAAGCGACAACACTCGTCGCGATTCCTTCCAGAGGCTTGCTTTGCGATTCACCTAACTGGGCATATTGGCCGTGTCCGTATTGCTCCATCCAATTGACAAGCTGACGATCTTGGCCTTGCTTGGCTAGCTCGACAGCAGCCTCTAATTCTGCAGCGACTGCTTCGAATTCCGCTGCTTTTTTTCGCAATTGGATAGCCTTGAGTGCCATCTCACCTCTAGCAAGCAATTTGGAATTCAATTCCAAACCCGATTCGGTTTTTTCCGACGACATAATAAACACTCAACATGTGACTGCGGAACGCGCGGCAGCCAAGAAAGCTAGCATCTACAAATTTAACTAAAGGTAATCAACTGCTTGGTATTGTCGCAATGTTGGTCGCGTTTCGTCAACTCCGTTCGTCCCTCAACTGGAGGAGTGGGGGTAAGTAGTTTTGGTCTTGGCGTGAACCGGTCGTAAATTCTATAGTCCGTGGAGAATTATTAAAAATTCGATTTTTTTAAAGCTGGCGAGCAAATGTGCCGTCGGACATTTTTTTGTAGGGAGGCCGACCCATGGAAGGCTCACGAAGGCGTCCAGAAATTTACGCTGCTCTTAGTTTGAGTTTTTGGATTTGCATCTCAAACTTGCCAAACGCGGCGGCCCAGGTGCCTGCGCAAGACACTGCTGCTGCAAATACGGCAAACAATCAGCCATTGTCGTCGGTCCCGTCGTTGGAAGCGGCCCCGCCCAGTTCACTCCGTCCACGTTCCGATATCAACATTGCGCTTCCATCGGATAGCGGACAATATTGGGAAGAGTACGACTTGAAGACGTACACACAACACCTACCAAACAACTCGCGACCCGAGCAAGCTTTGGTGGATTGGATTTTGAGAGAGACCGGCACCGATATTTGGTTTACGGAGCCTTTCGGAATTCTTCAAGCCAAACGGAATAGCTTGAGAGTCTACCACACACCCGCCATGCACCACGTCGTGAAAAACATCTACGAACGTTTCGTCAACGGAACGATTGAACCCCAAGTTTTTGGAATGCGTTTGGTCACGATCAACAATCCCAACTGGCGAACGCGTGCGGTTGCTTGGATGAAATCGGTGCAGGTTCAGTCACCTGGCGTTCAAGCTTGGCTATTGTCCAAAGAGAACAACGCCATGCTTCTTGCCATGTTGCGTGGACGTGCCGATTACCGAGAAATTCAAACTGCCGATATCGTCCTCTACAACGGCCAATCACAAACTCTCGAACAACTCCGCAGTCGGAATTATGTCAAAGAGTATCAAAAGAACGAACAAGGTTGGCCGGCCTATTTGCCTTCGACAACCGAATTGCAGGAAGGTTATCGAATCCAATTTAGTCCGCTGCTGGACACCGAAAACAAAACGGTGGACGTCGTGCTGAAATGCAATATCGACCAAGTTGAAAAGCTCAACAATGTTAATATCGAACTGCCTTTGCCCACGGGGCAAGTACAAGTTGCCCAAATCAACGTGCCGCAGATTTCAAGTTGGCGGTTGCACGAGCGATTTCGATGGTCAACTGACCAAGTCCTGATTCTTTCGTGCGGAGTTGTTGCCGCGCCGGCAGGGGAAGCCAACAATACGCTGCTTGGCCAGGGCTCAAGCTCGCTGGGGATTAGTCGTCTCCTGTCGGGGCCAACAGGCGACCGAGCGGATGCTTTGCTTTTCATTGAATACAAAGGGAATTCCGCGAGTATGCTTCCTACTCCGCAATCTACACAGCCAGCGACGGCTACGAACAATACCATCTCTCGCGGCCGATATTAATCCGAAAAATCGCTGGTCGAATCTGCTGAATGAAGCGACTTAGCTACTGGCCCGCATTTCAAAATCGGGTGGTGGAACGGGCATCGCTGCCTCCTGCACTTCTTCTTTTGTACCGTTCAATCGATGAAATGCTTTATCGAATAATCCAGGATACGTCAGTTCGCCCCCTTCGTGACCAACCCAACCGACGAGTAGGGCAATGATCATCAATCCGACACGCCAAGCTGCTGAACTCCGCGCGTCCTGCCTTCGTCGACTGACTGTGGCGATCAATAGAAGTAAACAGGACAGCACCGCCACTGCAACGCCCATCCAACGATGGATGAAGAAATTCTTACCTTCTTCGTCAGACGGCAAGACTCGCCAACTGGGATATCCTTGTTCGGCTGCAAAAGACCAACCCATCGTGGCGGCGGCGACTGCGCCAAATGCTCCCAAGAGGAGGCAATAGAACGCGAAATCCTGAGCGCGAACGCCGACGAAAAAGGAGAGCAATGCTCCTAGTCCGCCTGCAACTAGCAAGGCCAATGGGAAATGAACGACAGCCGGATGAAAGTAACCGACAAAAGCCCAGGCACGACCAAGTGGGCCTGTGACCTCGGGTGGGGCAGGCTTATTTTCATGGGTTGATGAATCTCCAAGATGATAAGCTTCGGGTATTTGCGCGCCATCTTCGATCCAAGTTCGGATAACAGCCATTTCAACACCCGGCAAAGGTCCACCTTCGGACTTGGGCGGCATTAACGTAGTCTCGGGATCGTTTGGATCGGCTCGTAGATAATCAGTCCAAAGAGTACTGTTTTTTAGGTCGTTGCCGACAACCAGTGCGGCGAGCGCTTCGCGATCTTCGATGCGAAAACCGCCTTTGGGTTCATCGCCTCCGTGGCAGCTAAAGCATCGTTTGGAAAAGATTGGGGCTACATCAAAGAAAAAATCCACTGTCGGAGTCTCAGTTGTTTGAGCACCGACTGAACCACCGGTAAATAAACACGCGGTCATCGTCGCCACAATAGCAATTCTAAGAACAGATCGAGTTCGGTCGGTCTTCCAAACGAATTTTCGCCCGGAGAAACCTCTGGTCGTAGGATTGCTAACTTTAGGAAAAGGCTTGGAAAGAACCAAATTCACTATCGAATTCATTTGAACCCCGTCCTTTTCAACCGTTATCGGCGACCCGCCAAATTCCGAATTTGCTTGGTAAACATGACTCCGAATCGGCGATTCAGATTTAACCAATTAGTTATCTCGACTTTAATGGCCGATTCTTGCGCCGTCTACACCCTGAAACTTCGACCCAAGCGGTCTTTTGCCACCATGGAAGGGTGCTTTGTATCGTTTCCCAATAATTTTTCGCTTGTTACAATCGCTACACTCGACTGTATTAGAGTGATGTTCCCTGGTCGATGATAAGAACGTAGAGCCTCGATTACTAGTTTTGTAGAACCATGTCCGTTACCCAGCACCATGCTTGAGCCTGAAAAACGCGTCGTTATTACGGGAATTGGAATCGTTAGTCCTATTGGATGCGACGTCGATACGTTTTGGTCTAATCTTCAAACTGGCCGTAGTGGTATCGCGAAACTGGATTCAATTCCAGAATATTCGCTACCTGTTCGATTCGGTGCCGAAGTTAAAACCTTTACGGGTGAAATTGAAAATTTTGGTCCCCTGGACAAAAACTTGCAGAGGAACATCCGAAAGAATCAAAAAGTCATGTGCCGCGAAATCGAAATTGGCGTCGCGGCCTGTCAATTAGCTTTATCACATAGTCAACTTACCGCCGAAGTGCGCAGTCCCGAAAGGACCGGGATTGTTTTTGGATGCGATTATCTGATGAGTCGTCCAGAAGAATATGCGGATGGAATCAAGGCTTGTCGAAACGGAGACGACACTTTTCAACTCAATGAGTGGCCGACTCACGGATTGCCGAAAGTAAATCCGCTTTGGTTGCTTAAATACTTGCCGAACATGCCTGCCAGTCACGTCGCCATTTACAACGACTTGCGGGGACCAAGCAATTCCTTGACCGTTCGAGACGCGAGCACAAGCTTGGCGATTGCCGAAGCTACTGCGATCATACGACGCGGCACAGCCGACGCGATGCTGGTGGGCTCAACAGGGAGCAACCTTCAGCCACTGCGCGCCATTCATCTTTGCAAGCAAGTTGCGTTAGCGTCAGAGCGTTCTTCGCCTGCCGAAATGTCGAGACCGTTTGACAGCGCACGCGATGGAATCGTCTTGGGAGAGGGAGCCGGGGCTTTCGTTTTGGAATCGCTGGAGTCAGCGGAAAAGCGGGGCGCTAAGATTTGGGGCGAAATTTGCGGCACGGTTTCGTCGTTTTCGCATCCCGATGTCAAAGGGAACTTTATTCGGCAAAACACCTACAATATGATGGCCAAGCAGCTCCAGTTTAACTCTGATTTGAAGTCAGGTGTTTGGCATATCCACTCGACGGGCTGCGGCAGCGTAGATGGGGATAGAGCGGAATCCCAGGGAATTCATGATTCATTGGCCGCCAGCAAATCCCGCATACCCGTTGTTGCGGCAAAAAGTTATTTCGGTCATTTGGGTGCTGGAAGCGCCTCTGTGGAAATTGCGGCAAGCTGCCTTGCATTGACCCATGGAGAGCTTTTCCCATTGTTAAATTGCGAGGAGCAGTCAGCCGATTGCCCTATTTACGTTGGAAAAGCCAAGGAATCGCCTGGAAATGCCTTTGTTCATCTCGCATATACCCCCCAAGGGCAGGCAAGTAGTGTTTTGATTCGAAAGTTCGTTTAGGCTTGACAACCTGAGCAACTGCCTTTAATTTGCGGGGCTCACTGAAAAACGAGTCTCTCTAGAAAAATAATCAGGGAACGAGGTAGGCCATGGCCGTTCCAAAAAGACGTCACTCAAACTCACGCAGCAACAAGCGTCGATCACATCACCACAAGAAGCCCAAGCAACTAACCGTTTGCTCACGGTGCAGCACGTCGGCACCGACGCACACCGTCTGCCCGAAATGCGGTTTTTATATGGGTCGGAACGTCGTCGAAATGGTTCAGGAATAGTCCTGCTCTTTTTGTAACGCATGATCATCGGAATGGATTTTTTCTTGGCACGCTTGCGTTCCAAGAAAAAATATGCATTTCGATTCGTATGATCGTCCGTCACTTTTCTTTAGCAAAGCCCGTTTTGCATGGCCAACATTGGTTTACTTTTTCCAGGTCAAGGCGCACAGTCTGTTGGGATGGGACGAGAACTAACGACTCGATCCGCGTCGGCAAAGGCGCTGTTCGCTCGTGCTTCAGAAATCTTGGGGTATGACTTACTCGACTTATGTATCAACGGTCCAGAAGAAAAATTAACCGCAACCGTTTATAGTCAACCTGCCCTCTTTGTGCATTCCATGGCCTCCATGGTCTGTTTGCTTGAAACGGAACCAGAACTACTGTCGTCGGTTACTGCCGTCGCTGGTCTCAGTCTGGGTGAATACAGCGCACTATCTGCAGCTCGAGGGATCACGTTCGAAGACGGGGTCCGTTTGGTTCAGATTCGCGGTGCCGCCATGCAAGAGGCATCGGAAGCACAAGCGAGTGGCATGGCAAGCGTTTTGGGATTGACCACAGAACAAGTGGAACAGGTATGTAACGACGCTCGGCTTGAAGGTGAAATTCTCCGCCCCGCTAATTTTCTTTGCCCGGGCAATGTTGCGATTTCTGGCCACATCCGTTCAATCGAAGCAGCCGAAGGCACGGCGAATCAAGCCGGCGCGATGAAATTTATTCGGCTGAATGTAGCAGGAGCGTTCCACACGGATATTATGTCGCCAGCAGTGGAAAAACTGAAATCGGGTCTTGATCAAGTCCAGCTCCATCCAACTCGTTTTCCTGTATTTTCTAACGTAGACGCACAACCACATACGCGACCTAACGAATTGCGCTCACTATTGGCTCAACAAGTCGTGACACCCGTTCAGTGGGAGTCCACCTTGAGAAATATGGTTGCGGCGGGCGTAGAACAGTTTTATGAAATAGGTGCCGGTCGAGTGCTGGCAGGAACTTTGAAACGAATTGATCGAAAAATTCCCTGCACATGTTTTGGCGATAATTGAATGTTCGAGACTCCAGTCACGAGCATTTTGAAAATCAATTCCAACGACAAGAGAGATTGAAATGAGCGAAATCAAGAGTTTAGGCATCCAAGTCGATTTGAATGGTCAAACGGCGTTGGTTACCGGAGCTTCGCAAGGAATTGGAAAAGCAATCGCGGTTCGCATTGGCGAATGTGGAGCTCGCGTTCTGTGTCTTGCCCGAAACATCGACAAGTTGACTGAAACAGTCCAAGCCATCCGCAGTGAAGGTGGTCAAGCCGATCCAATTCAGTGCGATGTTACCAATCGCGAAAATGTAAGCGCGGTGTTCGAAAAGATTGAATCCGAGTACAAGCGATTGGATATCTTGGTAAACAACGCCGGAATCACCCGCGATACTTTGATGCCCGTCATGACGGATGAACAATGGGACGATATTATCGCGGCAAATCTGACGAGTTGCTTCCTGTTCAGCCGAGCGGCCTCTAGGCTCATGATGCGACAGCGTTATGGCAGGATCATTAACATTACAAGTATCTCAGGCTTGATCGGTAACCCCGGCCAGACGAACTATTCCGCAACCAAGGCAGGGATGATCGGTATCACGCGTTCCCTGAGCCGCGAATTGGCAAAGCGGAAGGTCACGGTAAATGCGATCGCTCCTGGGTTTATTGAGAGCGACATGACCAAGACGCTTGGCGATGATTTGATTAGCAAAGTAGTAAAAGAGCGAATACCGGCAAATCGTCTGGGAACACCTGATGACGTGGCTGCATGTGCTGTTTTCCTGTCTAGTTCAGCAGCAAGCTACGTTACCGGGCAGGTTCTCACGGTAGATGGGGGAATGACGGGATAATCAAAATTTGTCCTGGCATCTAGGAATTCTGGCTAATTGTCTAATAATTCGGGTGATGCTGTGGATTATGACCATACATCATGGCTTGACCTAGTTTGCTAAAATCCTCTATCTTTAGGACGCTTTCAAATTAAGTAAGCTTGGTGACGCAGTTTGCTATAAACTGCAGAACCGAAGAAAGATTCGTTGACCCGAATGTCTTGTTCGGTCGGAACGTCCGACCTGGACCGTTTGGATAATGTAATACTTTGAAATTTCGATTTGTAAAAAGGGGTAGCTTTGATGGCAACTGTTGAGGAGCGCGTGGTTGACATTGTCGCCGAGCAACTTGGCGTAGAGAAAGACAAAATCTCACGCGACACCCATTTCGTAAATGATTTGGGAGCTGATTCACTCGATACAGTCGAGTTGGTCATGGAACTTGAGGAAGAGTTCGATATTAGCATTCCAGAAGATGCTGCTGAAAAGATTCTGCGAGTCGGTGAAGCGATTGACTTTATCGAAAAGAATCAAGGCACTTAATATTGCCGTTCGAATTGTGTTTCTTGGCGAGCTTACATCGTTGATCGTTGAAGCAAACCAGTTTTGGTTTGGTCCTATTCAAGTTGGTTTTCTTACTTTCAGATGTCCAGCATGAAACGCCGCGTTGTCGTAACAGGTCTTGGGGTGGTAACACCCCTATCTTGCCAGGTAGACCAGCTTTGGGACCGAATCCTGGCAGGGCAAAGTGGAATCCATTCACTGACTGTGTTCGATACGACGCAACATAAGGTACGTTTTGGTGGCGACGTCGCGAATTTCGATGCTGGCGGCGTTGTCGATGCCAAGGAAATTAAACGCCTCGATCGATTCACGCTTTTTGCAATCTACGCGGCCGCGCAAGCCGTTCGGGATTCGGGGCTTGATCTTGCAGAAGAAGATCTCAATCGAGCTGGCGTGATCATGGGCTCCGGTATCGGTGGTCTAAACGAGATCGAAGAACAGCTTTATCGCTTGTTCCAAAAGGGGCCGGATCGCGTTAGCCCTTTTACCATTCCGAAAATGATGTTGAATGCGGCTGGTGGAAACATCGCGATAACTTTTGGTCTTCGCGGTCCAAACTACTCCGTGGCGACAGCGTGCGCAAGCGCCACCAATGCGATGGGGGACGCGCTGCGAGCGATTCAATATGACGACGCCGACATCATCGTGACCGGGGGTTCAGAAGCTGCCATCACACCAATCGGTTTGGCAGGTTTTGCCAATATGAAGGCACTGTCGACGCGGCACGATGCCCCGGAAAAAGCGAGTCGTCCATTTGACTCGGACCGCGATGGTTTCGTGCTGAGCGAAGGCGCAGGGGTGTTGGTTTTTGAAGAACTCGAACATGCTCGTCGCCGTGGCGCTCGAATCTACTCCGAAGTCTTGGGCTTTGGATCAAGTTGCGATGCCGGACATATTACGCAGCCGGACGCTGAAGGCAAAGGCGCTGCCCAGGCCATGTTCAATGCCCTCCGCGATGCCAAATTGAACGCTTCGCAAGTCGACTACATCAACGCACATGGGACGAGTACCCCGTTGGGTGACAAAGCGGAAACGCAAGCTGTGAAGTCCGTTTTCGGGCCTTCAGCGTATACCGTTTCCATTTCTAGCACGAAGGGACACTTAGGGCATTCTCTTGGTGCGAGTGGCGGAATCGAAATGGTGTTGGCCATCAAGAGCGTCTTCCACAATATCATCCCGCCAACGATCAACTTGGAAACTCCCGATCCAAATTGCGACTTGGACTACACCCCAAACACTCCAAAAGATCGCGTCGTCAAGATTGCTATGAACAATAGTTTTGGTTTTGGCGGCCACAACGCAAGCATCTTGTGTGGCAAGATCTAGGTAGTCATCAAAAGTACTTGATGAACCATTGGGCCTCTCTTGGTTTGTAGCCTGAACCTCTTTTTGGTAATCCGAGTATTGTAGGTTCGTTCTACTCCGGGTTGAAAGTTCCGATCGCGCAATTGAACAAAGGCACTTAACTGCCGCTAGTGAACGCAGCATCACGTGCATGTTGCTGGTTGTGATTTGAGCAACGCTCGATTTGGTGAGTCGTCCGTAGTCTTTGCTATTTCGGCGATAGCGTCCGTTTCAAGCGTTTATTCGTTCAGCTTCCCAGCGTTTCCTTTTTGCATAAAGCCTGCGGATCCTTCGGACCGGGATCGAACTGCTATCTACCAACTGGGACGAGTCGCCTGGAACCCAGCAAGCGACGCGTAGTCCGTGCCGTTGGTGAGCACTTCCTGCGGCCGTTCGCCAAGCTCTGTTCACGATTGGAACCAACTGCTCTACGATGGCGCGCTGTTCATCGGTGAAGTCCAGGCGATACGATTTTCGCCGGGTCGATTCCACCAACATATTGGCGTTTCTTTGCTGCTATGGGACAGGTACGCCACTCATTCCCAATATCGAGGATTTCGCTAACAACGGTTTTCAGAATAGCCTCTCAATTAGTTATCAACATCATCTTCTGCGTCGACTGTGGGCGATTGCTTGGGTGGATTCGGGTTGGTATTCCACCACTGGACTAGATACGAATCGGCAATCAACTGCATGACGTGATACGCCACCATTGGCAGGATGCTTACTCCACAATCAATCGATAGTTGAAGCCCCACCATCAAGGTTTTTTGACTGCCGGCGATGGAAACGGCAACGGTTTTTTCGCGATCGAAACTAAATAGTTTTGCGAGTGTCCATCCCAGCCAAACCATAGCCAAATGGAATGCAACCGCGAGCACGAATATTTGCACGATCATTCCTGTCAATCCTGCTATCGATCCAGCGTGATTCCACCGCAAGCCAATTTGGGTTCCTCCAATCAGCACCATTGCGAGTATTCCAATTTGACAAAACAGGCTTAGGGAATGCTTTGTTCGCGACGCCCATGCGTGGATTGATTTTCGGGAATTCAGTACTTGAGCAGCAACTATCGGAACCAGGACCGTTACCAGCAAATCGACAATCATCTCCGTAAGCGGCAGTTTGGTGGTTCTTCCCAAGAGTAGCTGCAACCACAAGGGGGCGGTAATAAAGCACGTCCCGTTGGTAATCAGGGTCACGAGAATGGGGACGGTTTCATCGCCTCCACCCCTACGTGTCCAAACAGCCGCTGATGCCAAGGTGCACGGCACGCAAGCAGCAACAATGAGTCCTCCAGCAAATGACTCGTCCAATTGTGAAGCGATCAAGGCCGCTGCCACCGGCATAATGCCTATGTTGAGAAAGACAGCAAGCAACACGGGGAACGGTGAAAACAGCGATTTCTTGATTTGCCCCAAAGGAATGGGCAACGCCATGAAGAACATGACGGATGCGACGAGAACAGAACGAAGCGGTTTGTTTTCAGCAATAGGCTCGAACCAAGTCGATTGCCACCATCCAATCGATACACATAGGATAAGTGCGATAATGAACCATTGGAAATGAAGAAACGATAATAATGGCTTCACACCTTACCCCTCAATTAAACGTGAACAAACACATCCCGCACCACTTGAGGTACTAGTTTAGTGACTTACAATGGAAAGTCGTCCTAAAGAGGGGCTTGGAGTTCCATATATCCGATAGACGCATCGACAAGAATAACAGGTTTTTTGTTTTCCTTTCTCGGCTTAAGACTTTTGAATAAACAACCTGAATCCGGTGGGGTATCGCCCGGAAATGAATTTGGGAAACAACGAAAAACAAAATGATGTGGACCTAGGTTTTGCGTGGACTTCAACCACTTCAGGCCAACGACGTTCTTCGTCCATCGAAGGGATGTTTTGGGGAACGATGATCGGCGAAGCACTTGCCAGCGGCCGCGCCAAACACAATCGTCAAACTCAATTGACTGTTTACGGTCGTCCGCCGTTGCGTTTTTCGTTGATATTGGGGCGGGGCTATACTGACCGTCATTTTCACTTTTGCTTGCTAACTACACAAGCCATTTTGCGGTCGCGATCCAATTCCGAAGCGTTTTTGAAAGAGTTCCTGCGTCGTCGTAGTTGGTATTACTTTTCTCACCCGATTCGATCGCTTTGGTCTCTGATCGCGCGCAACAAAACGCGTTGGAATCGTCAAACCGAGTTAATGTCCATCGGAATTCAGTTGGCGCCAATTCTGCAAGGTAGTGGCGCGAGTGCAAGTCGCTGGGTCCAGTTGATCGCTGAAAAAACGAACAGTGAATCAGCGTTACCTGCAGCGCAGATTCTCGCTAAAGCAGCACAAATTGCAATTCTAGACCAGCGAGTTACCAATCATCGGGTTGCTGTGTGGGCCGAGTTGGAGTCGCTCGCACGAGACGAGAGTCTGAGTGAGATGATGCGGAAAATGGAGCCCATGCTGAGCCAAGGACGTAGTGTTCGGATGGCTTGTTTGCTGATGGGATGGGACGAAAAGATGCCAGCCGATCCAAATGCCATCGCTTGCTTGGCAATTTACGCTTGGCTTCGCCATTCGCACCGCTTCCGATTTGCAGTGGAGCGGTCGATCTCAAGC
>JANMNK010000967.1:0-4861 GCA_031373875.1 Pirellulaceae bacterium
TTTCAGCCTGATATCGCGCTTCTGGTAATTGTGACCACGCATCGTGATCCGCCAAAGTTGTCAATCGAATAAAGCCTTCTTCCAGATTGCCTTCCTCGGGTGAATAAGCGTAGTTATTCGGTGAGCAGATAACGCCTGTACGAATGTCGCAAAGATCATGCTGAGGCTTTTTCCAATGAAACTTTTCGGAGTCATTGAAGAAGACGATAGTCCGATCGAAATCAATATCTCGAGGTTGGCAATCGAGAACCGAAATAGATTCGATGAATGAAAGTTGTCCCGCATGAGCGACTTCGAGGCGAGTTGTGTCATCGCATAACCGCATTGTCTCAATAGCACCGACGCTTGAAAGAATACGATTCGCTTGAATCTGCTCGCCATTTTCTAAGACAACGCCCACCGCTCGGCCATCTTCGACATGTATCTTTTCGACGCCGCTTCGCAGACGTAACTCACCACCCAAGGAACGGAATCGACGCACGAGATGTTTTAGAATGAGCCGGACACCTTTGTAGGGTCTTGCGAATCCTTCCAGAAAGATGCTTCGGAACATAATACAGAACTGGCCAAAGTCCATATCGTTTTCGCGCGCATTACCGTACCACATCAATGGGCAAAGGAGCATTTCGATCAGCAATGGCTCGGTAAAGATCTGTGCCAAGACTTCGCGAGTCGAGATTTCAAAATCTTCTTGCTTCAGGTCGTCGTAATCGATCAACCGACTCATCAGTACTTCGAACTGATCCTTTTGATTCGGAAACTGCCGTGCGATTTCGCTGCGGAGCAAGTTGATGTCGTTGTTAAAATTCAACGTCGCGTCGGGAAAGGCTATCGTCGATCCAATTTGGGGTGCGAGTTGAAAATCGTCCCATCGAAATCGCAATTGCCGAAGCAGCTTGGCGAGCGGTCCGCGCTTTGCACCCTTCTCGGTGTAATTTGTTAGGGCGTGAAGGCCCACATCGAAATTACGTCCGGCTGCCCGGTAAAAAGAATTGAGCCCACCGATCGTGTAGTGCTTTTCGAGAATGCAAACGCGTTGGTCGTAGAGAGCCAGCCGAATCCCGGCAGCCAACCCTGACATTCCTGCTCCGAGAATAATCGTGTCGTACATGGAATAACGAGTTGGCTAAATAACAAATGAAACTCGATCAATCGCTGATCGCGTTCTTAGGCTTTGACGATTTCTCGCATTTTAGGCTCTAGATAAGCTACCGTGCTCGCCATACTGGCCAAATTACCGTATTCACCCTCAGGAATCTGGACTCGATGTCGCTTGCGAAGCTCCATGACGATATCCAAAAAGTCCATGCTGTCGAGTTCCATCTGCTCTCGGAAGGACTTGTCGTCATCCAATTCAGAAAGATCTTCGTCTGGCGCTATCTCACTAAGGATATCGAGAATTTCGTCGCGGATTTCCGCCTCTGTCATGCTAAACTCCTGAAGTCTATTTTGGGAATGTGAGAAGGGAAAGGAAACTGAACGGCTCAGAATCGCCGTACGATCAGAACAGAATTGATTCCCAGCATTCCGAATGAATTGTTAAGTATGTACTCGACCTTTGCAAGCTCTTTGGGCTGGTTACAAACCAAGCGGTCGAGCCGACATTCTTCGTCGAGGTTTTCTACATTAATTGTGGCATGGCACACTTGATCTTGAAAGGACGGTAAATTCCCTGCCAATTCAAGGGCTCCGGCTGCTCCCATCGTGTGTCCGATGAAACTCTTGGTGTTGTTGAAGTGAACATTGTCGCAGCCCTGGAAGACGCTGCGCAAAGCGACACATTCCTGCGAATCGCCGCTCGAAGTTCCCGTCGCGTGAGTACTGACGATATCGATTTGGTTGGCAGCCAGTCCCCCACGTTTTAGCGCAATCTGAACGCATTGAGCCTGTCGCTCTGGGTTTGGTAATACAAAATCCGTTGCATCGGTATTGATCGCATAGGAGACAATTTCCGCCAAGATCGGTGCGCCACGCCGCCGTGCATCAGACAGTCGTTCCAAAACGTAAATGCAGGCTCCTTCGGATACGACGATCCCATTGCGATCGCGATCAAAAGGCCGAGACGCCTTTGCTGGTTCGGCATGCTCCGCCAAAGCACCTTGGGATCGAAAGCTTGCGAAAATCCCGAACGTATGAATGCTCTCGGACACTCCACCGGCCAACGCGATATCGCATTCATGAAGTCTCAGCATCTGAACGCCTTGAATAATCCCCGCATTGCCAGCAGCACAAGCCGCCCCAATCGTATAGTGTGGTCCCGTAACGCCGAGATTCAATGCGACCTCGCCTGCCGGATTATTTGCAACGGTTCGCGGATTGTGATGATGCGACCAGAATTGTGTGTCGTAGTCATACGCCTTGATTGCATAAATCTCGTTTTCAGTCTCTACGTTCCCGTGTTCGGTCACGCCGATGTAGATACCGACTTGCGATTTGTCGACGTTCGCCCAATCCAAGCCACTTCGTTTTATTGCTTCCGATGCAGCCCAGATTCCAACGCTGCCCGCGCGAGTTCCGCGACGAACATCCTTCTTCGTCTGATATTTGGTGACTTCAAAATTGCATATTCCAGCCAGCGTCTCGCCGACATATCGAATTTCGTACTTCTGAACTCCACTGACACCTGCCAAGAGGTTAGCACGCAACGTCTCTAGATCGTTGCCATTAGGCGCGGTCAAGCCCACGCCAGTCATGACGATTCGTTGATCATCGGGTAATTGTCGAGTGGAATCCAAAGCGATCATAATGCCTAAGTGTGTGAACGATGGGTTGAAATTAAGCTTAACGGTCGGGCGTCGCTTGACAAGCCATACTAGACGAAAAGCCCGGCTCCGATTTCCTCGAAAAGGCCGAAAAACCCTGCATTAATCGCGTGACGTGGGGTCCAAATTAAGAGGACGTATTTGCAATGGCCAATCGCCATATGGGTCATCGACCACCAAACACTCTTTCCCGCTAATGAGGCCATCCAAGTGGTTGCCGACGATCTCGCCCCTCCATCCCGATAACAACGCAGGCAAAACGTCCACGTCAGGATTATTGCTCAATCGATAAGCTGCAAAATCGCGAAGGTCATCCGAGGTCCCCACAATCGACGGAGCCAGTTGCCGAGTCTTGCAAATGAGTGCTAACCCGGCCATCAAGTACTGAATGAGCATTCCGGATAGCGACGTGTTGCTGAACTTCTGCCGCTTGGGCCATGACGGTACGACATCTTTCTGTCCTTGCTCAATACAGCAAGCAATATCAGGCAGCAAATCCCGCAAATGACGATGGTTCATTCCCCGCAACGTAGCCATCCGCTTGATGTCAGTCGAACCACGTTTGGCAAGTTCGATCAGCAAGTCATCGCGCAAAATCCGCCTCGACGGCAATCCCCGATATTCTGCTTGTTGTTCTCGCCATAGCCAAATCCTGCGAGCGATTGCCAGGGATTTACCCGTCAAAGTCTGAATGCCGCTCAACCGATGCCATTGTTCCTGGCTCTCTGTTTCCATCAAGTTCGATTGCTTTCGTGCGACTTCCTCTTCTAGCCAAGACATTCGTCCGCGTTTGCTCAGCGACTCGCTTAACTTGGCGTGAATCAGCGGCAAGTCACGGACATCTTGCAATGCGTATTGAAGCTGACGTGGAGTCAGAGGGCGTTGCCGCCAATCGCTCCGGGTCTCTTCTTTATCAAGCTGCTTTCCCGTGAATCGTTGTACCAAGTTCGCGTACGATGCCGGATAGTCACATCCAATCAACGCGGCAGCAATCTGAATGTCAAATAACCCCGGTATCGTCTTTCCTGTGGCCCGAAGACAAAACAGGATCTCTTCCCGTCCGGAGTGAACGACGACGGTCCGGTTTGGGTCCAATAACAACTCCCAAAAAGGATTGATTTCACCGCAAGTGTACGGGTCGATGACGGCCGCAATTCCCTCGGCGGCGACTTGAACCAAACACAATTCAGGTTTGTAGGAATCCTCGGCCACAAATTCCGTGTCAAACGCAATCAACGACTTTTGGGCTAGCTTCTGGCAAAGAGCCTTAAGTCCTTGGGGCGTATCGACATACATAGGGAAATTGACCTCCACAGGCCAGCTGCGAGAAAGGGAATCTTGAGTTTAAAACGCGTCGCCCAGCCTCGTTGTTTAAGGCACATATCGACGCAATTTCTTGCAAATCTCTTGTAGCTGACTCGAATTGTTCCTACAACTGCATCGGCTAGGAACTTTCCATTATCCGCCAAGCAGAAGCCGATTTTTGGAGGATTTTTTTCCGTCCAGCCGTCAGCACCGCCCTCAGATTTCTACTGGAATTCATCAAAGATGTATCCCCAACTACTAGTGAGCGTCCGAGATCTACCAGAATTCCACCTTGCAATTTCCACCGGCGTGCAATGGATCGATCTTAAGAATCCTGACCGCGGTTCCCTGGGAAGACCCGATTCGGAATTTACCAATCAAGTAATCCAAACTATCCGAAATACCCAGTTTCGTAATTTTCGAACAAGCATTGCTTTAGGTGAACTGAAAGACTTGGATTTGAATTCTATCGAGACGGGGATCGCCGAATTTGACTTCGCCAAAGTTGCTCTCGCCCAATGCGAAGCGAACAGTTTGCAATTCGAAAAAATCTCTCAACTGGCAAGTCAATTTTCGTCGTCAACTCGGCTTATTCTGGTACATTACGCTGACTGGCGTTCCGTGGAGGCGCCAAGCTTTGAACGAGTACTAGACTGGGCACGCCAACTCGGTAGTCAGTTCATATTGATCGATACTTGCCGAAAATCGTCGGGTAACTTGTTCAGTTTGTATTCACTCAAAACACTCCGCGAAATAATTGCACAAACCCATCAAGCTGGAATTTCCATTTCACT